>JAYUYI010000451.1:0-19779 GCA_043752545.1 Thermoleptolyngbya sp. | reverse complement strand
ACCCCAAAGGCTTTGCTGCCAAACGCCGCAAACTGCGGAGAGCGCAGAAAGCGTTGAGCCGTAAGCAAAAGTGGTCGAACAACCGACATAGAGCCAGGATTAAAGTGGCTAGAGTCTATGCAGAGATTAGCGACACGAGAAATGATTTTCTTCACAAGTTGACAACTCGATTGGTGCGTGAAAACCAAACCATCGCCGTTGAGGATTTGTCGGTGAAGAATATGGTCAAGAATCGAAAACTGTCTCGCGCCATCAGCGATGCTGCATGGTCTGAGTTGGTCAGGCAACTTGAATATAAGTGCGACTGGTATGGTCGCAGCTTTGTCAAGATTGACCGATGGTTTCCGAGTTCTAAGCGATGTGGGCATTGTGGTCACATTGTCGATAAGTTGCCGTTGAATGTTCGTGAATGGGATTGCCCCAAGTGCAGCACCCATCACGATCGAGACATCAACGCCTCTCGAAATATTCTTGCGGCAGGGCTTGCCGTGAAAGTCTGTGGAGCGAACATAAGACCCGATAAGCATTCGCTTTGAGGGCAGTTGCTATGAAGCAGAAACCTAAGTCGTGAGTCTTAGGAATCACCGCTCTTTTAGGACGGTGAGGAGGTCAAATAATTCTACTGCCTATAGTTTTAGCTGCATTGCGAGGACATTGAGAAAAGCATCGATCGGATACACCTGGCTTGACGCTTGCAGTTCAACCCCTTCGGGTGGGGCATCTGGCAGATCTGAAAGCAGAATAAACGGGCGACGAACGCCCTGCGTGTATTGCTCAGAGGCTTCTAGCGCCATGCGAACTCGCTCGGTTGGCTTCATGCCGTCCGTGCTGTGCAGAGAACCAAGTGCGACTTGAGCGCCACATCCGATCGCCATAAAGGGCACAGATAATTCAGCGATTTGATAATCCGGCTCTAAGCTGTAGAGTCCGCCTTGATAGGAAAAAATCACCGCTCCGGCAATTAGTTCTTCGCCCAACACCTGCTGACTGTGCCCGCCCTGCCACATCGTCACCCGAATGGCATCCAAGAAGGCAGTGTGAATATAGCGATCGGGGGGCGTAGCGCCGTTGCGGACAGGAATGTCTAGGTTGTATTTCAGAAGTTGCGCCATCCGAAAGGAGCCAGCGCAGCCAAATAGGAAGCTCCCCTTACGAAAAACCTTGCGATCCGCTCGGGGGCGCATCACATAGCTATTGCTCCCGGCGCTGTCTCCGGCTATATAGGTGATGCCATCTTCCACAAGTCCGACGATGCAGGTCATAAGACGAATTTCCGTTGGTACTGACCGAGAGGCGAGAGGGCGCGTTCAAGCTGGCTGTCACCATTGCCCTCTTTGCTGCTGTTCCCGCTGGGCGAGAAAAAGCTCTTGCTCAGCCCGCCGGGAAGACTGATTTGAGCGGTATCCTTAACGGGCTGGTCTAGAAAGGTGATATCTCCAGAAGTGCCTGTGACTTGTAGAGCTTTGGTCAGTAGTGAAAAAATCGTCAGATTAAATAGTTTGGGGAATGGCTCGTATCCGGCGCGATATTCGATCTTGACGGGATTACGATATCCCGTACTCGGCGAAGTGAGGCTGCCAAACAAAAGGCGAGAGCTTCCAGGCTGCCAAACTGCGGGAATTTCAATAGGATCAAGCGGGTTATTGTCGCCAACGATTTCCTTTCGCTGCATCCAAACGTTAATCACCTTGATCACGGGGTATTGGGTCAGCAAGACTGTTCCCCGATCGCCGAGCTGCATGGTTTCGATGTAGGTTTGAGCCACCGGAGAAAAGTTTAACCATTCCTCTAGTCGGGCAATGATCACCTCAAGCACCAGCTCTAGTGCGTCCTCGGTTGGCGCATCCGCCTCCGTGTAGGCACCTGTCCTGATCAGGCGAACCCTAGCTTCGGCGGCGCTTATATACATTATTCGTCTGCCCAGACCTTAATAGATTGGAGTTGGCGATCGCTGAGAATGCTCGTCACCTTGATCCAATCTAGCGGACGAGCAGCGATCACGGCGGTGACAGTGGCAGGACCAATGCCTTGAATCTTGGCGATCTCGTCCGGCTCCTGCTCGTCAAGAAATGTCAAGGCTTTTCTTTGCCAATCTTCCAAAGGTTCAGGCTCAGGCTCAGACGATGAAACATCGTCTGAAGCGTCAATCTTAGAATCAGAGGATGGAGTTCCAATCTGATGATCAGAAAATAGAGAACCAGAATCAGAAGGTGGAACTAAATTCTGATCCTTCTGAGCTTCTGCCACCACGTCCGATACCATCTCCCCCGATTGCACTGCATAAGCATTGTATTGAGAGACTGGAGATTCAGAATCAGGGGATGAAGCTAAATTCCGATCCGTCCGAACTTCTGCTCTGCCTGATGATTCCTCCTCTGTGGAATCAATAGGTATAGCTGAATTCTGACCCTGCTGAACCTCTGTCACCACGTCTGACGGCTCCTCGTCTGATTGCACTGCATAGCCCCTGTCAACAAGCCACTGTGCCGCCTCGGTCGGGTATTCTTTTGAACTTCCAGGGTTGGGACGCGGAACAACCCCGAAGCCGGGAACGGTGAGCATGGGAGAAGCCCATTGAAGAGTAGCTTTTAGTAACATAGGACGTTAAAAAAGGGGGGGTAAAGAACAATTAGGCGGTCTGCCAGATTGAGTTTGTCGGCACTTCTAAATCCAACCTGAATATTCCTTGTCCAGAATTTTTGGCATATGGCGTACCGTACATCAAAATCATCCGTTTCTCCACTAAATATAGCCCATTAATGGTGGTAGAGATGTCAAAGATTTGAGGTTCGTAGCTATTTTCTCCGCCAAAGGGAAAGACCCCGTTCCACTCGATCGTGTCCATATCGACAAGCCAGTAGCGAATGGTGTCATTTCCAGCGCCACCGTCAATATCGTTGAGATAGGGACTGGTGACAATCGGGAGCGTTCCGACGCTGGTAATCACGGACGGAACCTGAATACCCGCCGTGATCTCCGTTTGGTTGGTGTAGTAGCGATTATCCCCAACTTCTTTGCGAATTTGCAGTGCGCCTGCACCCGTGCAGAAGATGTGAGTCACTTTTTTGAGGACGTTGCGATCGGTCGCTGCTCGCGTCACCACTTCATCAATCTTGGTCGCCACAGATTGAGGAGTAGCTCCCATTCTGCTGGCAGTGAAAACATTCCCCGTCGCCGGGATCAGATACTCTAGTCCGTTGAACTGAAGATTGCCCGGAGCGTTTGCATTGCCCGAATAAAGCTGCATATCGAGAAACCGATACAAGCTGGTCATCAGATCCGCTGTTTCTTCGGCGATCGTGTCCTCGTAAGGCCGATTTTGTTGAAGCTGCATTGATCTGGCGAAGTGCTCAAACTCTAGCGTTCCGGCAATCGCCTTTACTTCTTGACCGGGATCGCTTAGATCGGGTTGGTTGGTAACAGGCGTGTTCGCAGGCGTGTTGGTCGCGTTGATGTTGGAGCGGGGGACAAAGCCCACGTTCAGAAACGCATTTTTGCGAATCTTCTTCACGATCGGGGCGGGCGCTGGCACCTTATTTTGAATCAGTTGCCAAAAAACCGTTTCTTTCCGACGAAAGTCTTCGATTTCCTGGGCGTAGTCTTGGTTGATTAAGAAGCCGCCCAGATTGGTAGCAGAGGCTTGAGTGAGAAAGCTTTCAGTGGTGGTAGCGTCCTGAAAGCCAACAGGCGTTTCAATGGGCATTGGGTAGGGATCTCCAGGTTTAAGTTGCAGTCAAGGTTGCAGAAGCAGGCTTAGTAAGAGGACAGTTGTGATCTGAGAGTTTTGGCTCTCTCGATCAAGCCCATCCGCGCTTTAGGAGCCTCGTGGGTGTTCCGCATTGCCTCAATCGTCGCCTCAACTTTCCTGAGTTCAACCTCTACCGGATTTGTCGCTTCAGTAGCGGTTCCAGCGTTTGCCAAGAGGGGAACGGTTGAGCCGGGGCGAAGGGGCACTTGACGAGGGTTAAGTGCTAAAGAAACTTGCTGCCGGACAAGCTCAGGCAGAGCCTCTTTCATCGCGTTGAGTTCTATCCCAACAGCTTTGCCGATCGCTTCGACCAGGCTTTGCTGCTGAGTTTCTTGAGCATGTGTCTGCTCTTGCTGGCGAGAGGCAGCGATCGCGGTCTGACGTTCTTTCTCGATTACACCAACTTGGTTTTGTACGCCAACTACAGTGGTCTCAACGGATTGAAATCGGCTATCAACCGTTGCTTTGAGGTCGCTAAACCCGGTTGATAAAGTGTCGAGCGCTTGCTTGAGAAGTGGGTCCATGGTTTCTCCGTTTTCTGTGAGGGTAGGGTTCTCGATCGTCTGTGGGGCACTTGCAGCAACCAACTGCAAATCTTCATGTTCTGTTTGCTTCGCGCTAGCCGCCAGAGTTCGTGTTTTCTGCCAAGTGGCAAGGTCAGAATAAAGAATGCAGCCTCCCAGGATTTCCAGGGAGTCGATCCAGTAAACTTTGCGTCCGTCAACGGTATCGACGTGACCCGACACGTTGGCGTTCATCGACGCACCTAACTTTCCTTTGGCAGCGGCGATCGCGCTGACTTTTTTCTCGTGGTTGTAAGACCAGAGATAGCCTTGGTAGATGAAGTCGTTGCCGTTGATCGTCGCCCCGGTCATTGTGCCGATCGTGTCGCCTTTGCTGTGAACGGTGAGCGTATCAGCCGCTTCGATCGGTTTGTGAGGAATCTGAGCGATCGCAGCTTCAGCCACTGTGCGAGGAACGTAAAGCGGTAAGTTCTCCTTTGGCCCCAAGCTAGGCGGAGACTCGCTTGCTTCATCAATGCGGAACAGCACACCTTCGATCGGGTGCAGGTTGCCGCCTTTCGCCTCAATGGGAATAAGCTCTGTGATATCTAGCGCCATCCCGTCAGAAGTTACCTCGTCTTTGATGGCAAGGGTACTGTCGAAGGCGACACGGGCTTCGATGAGTTGGGGTTTTTGGGGTTCCGAGGGGACGGAGTTCGCTTTGCTGGCGTAGAGAAGGTCGTCATCGCAGTGACCGTATCCATAATAGGAAGTCTCTTGAGGAGCGGGCGCGTCAGCAGAGTGATTCGTGAGAAGGGTCTGCAAATCGCTGATCAGTTCAGCAATCGCAGTCGTGCGATCGTCTTCAGTCGCGACATCTAGGTATGCAAGCGCGGTCATGCACAACTCAACGTAACGATAGGAAAACTCATCGAAGACGATCCACAGCATTTTGAACCACTGGGATCTAACGGAGTCTTCGGCTAGGGTTCCAGCTTCGACAGGTTGATCTTTAGATTCCAACTTTGACTGATCAGCTTTGAACTTTGCTGCCATCTGCGAGTAGTAGGGACGAACAGCAGAACTGGTTGGCTCTGGCTCTCTAGGCGCTTCGAGCGCGTAATCGGTAACAAGCTGAATAAACTCAGCGAGAAGATCGGAGATAGTGGAGCGGCGATCTTCTTCAGTCGCAAGTTCAGGGGTGCGCTTGGTGAGTTGCTCCAAGGGAGCCATGTGCAGAAGTCTATAGCGCGAGTCAAAGTCCTTTAACAAGCTGTGAGTCTTAGCCCACCACGCTTTTATCGTCACCGATTCAGTGAAGCTGCTAGCGTTGACCTCCTCAGAGTTTTCACCTTCAAGCTCTTCCTCTAGCTCTTCCTCCTCTTCCACCGTCAGCAAACCTGCGGCAACTAATACTCGGCTAATTTCTTTGCAGCCTTTCGCGATCGTGTCTAAGCCGGATTTAAGCGTCGCGCCGTTTTTATCAGACAGCACTTTTCCGGCAGCTTGTACTTTCCCAGCGGCTTGCAGAAGCGATTTAGATTCTTGAAGGGGGGTGAGGCGGCGAGTCATTGTTAGTAGGTTTAAAACGACAAAGCCCAAGAGTGATTAACTCCTGGGCTTCCGTTGCTGGGCAGACCGATTTTGAGTGAAATGCTGCAAAGTGCCGAATTTAGGCACACTGCGAGAATTATAACTCAACCTAACTGTAAAAATACTACCAAGTAGGGATGCTTAATTCATTCGAGAATTTACTGGACTATTACCCCTGCTGCGTTGTTTCCGATAGCGGCATATGACCTCATATTTAATGAGGCGGATTGTTGCGACATCCACCTCCGAAAACTGCTCAATTAGTTCCTTGTTCCAATTAATCTTGGATTCCATGAGCTTTGTTATGACCTCGGTTGCAACCGACTCAATTGGAAACCGTCCTATCCCTACACCCGAGGGAATGTGCGTCACAGCTTTGCAGCGATATCCTCGGCCTGGAGAATGAATCGCGAAAAGGTTGTGCAGGACAAACGCATTAACGGGTTTCCAGGCGATCAGTTCTTTGCGGCAGACCGTCCCATCGCGCTGCATATCTCCACACCAAATAGGGATGTGAATTTTCGTTAATTGATTAAGTTTTTGAGCCATATCTCAAAATAGGAGTAGTTATTGAGTGACCATTGCAAGAATCGCTTCAGCGGGGGTTGGCGCTTGCCAGCTTCTACTAGAATAGATTGCTCTAGTTCTGCCTCTCCCACGTCGGCAGGCGATGAGCCATCAGCAAATACCTCCCCAGGTTGACCGAGTGAGGAATAGCCTGATGCCATCCTTGCTTCATTGAGTGTGATGATATTGGCACCTTTCAAGAGGGTTGCCCGATCTGCTTCAGCGCCTTCGTCACGCTGATCGCGATTGGATGATTTTACCTGATAACCAGGTGAAAAGAACCCCACCACGTCAAGATTCCATCGCTCAATTAGCGCATCGAACACGGGTAAGACCGCATTTTGAGAGGAATCATCGGCAGACACGTCGGCGGTTGCGTAAGATTCATCGTTGCCGACGTTAAAGTCTCTAGGGTTCAGGTCAAAGGAGAGCGCGATCAGACGGATCAACTTCTCCTCATATTTAAGGAACAAGCCTTCGTCAGTTTTTGCCCCCAGCTTGACCACGTTGACCCCCTTTCCCTTAGAGCCAAGAATCGCCGCCTCACCCTCGTCAATCACTTTTTCTTTGAAATAAATCCGAAAATTCTCCAGTTCGGCAGGAGTGACTTCCCCGATATCTAAAATGTATTCCTGAGTGCTACGACTGGTTGTGAGAGACTGCCAGTCGGTTAAACCGACCCAGGCTGCAATCAGCTTGAACGCAATTTGGATCGAACTAGGGGGGATCACCTGGTAGGAACTCGCCGATCGCTGAATCGTAAAAGCCTCTCGACTCAACAACGGCTGCCAATCCCGTTGGTTCGGCTTGCCTTGGGTGTAGTAGTAGCGAGGCACCACCCCTTCAACTTGCGGCGACCAGTCCTTGTTGTATCGGACGTGGGACGGGTCAGCGTACCAAAGCCAAAAAGGGCGATCGCTGCCTTCAAGCCCCGGACTGCGGAGGACAAACGCCAGGTTGCAGGTGAGCAAATCTTTGATAATTGCCCCCACAAAGGTGCCGTAGGAATCCGCTTCCTCCACGTTAGGGCGACTCAAAGCCGCTTCATTCCGTCGCGCAATCTCTAGAGCCGCTTCATCCTCTTTGAGGTCATCCGGCGGCAACACATAGATAGGCATTTGGGAAACGCCATTTGTAATGCGGCGCAGAGCAGCGGCGCAAAACAGACTATCCGCGAAGGCTCGTAGATACTGAATGGGCGGATCTTTCCAGTTAAGCTGTGACTTGGCGTAGTGATCCGTTGGGTCAATATTGGACGATTGAACCTTGAATGGACTAACAGTGCGCTCAGAGCGACCACGATAAATCCGAATAGGCGGCTCAACTCGCCGGGGAGGAATAAGGGGTGCCAAGGGTTTTAAGAGGGTGAAGGTCACAAGATTGAGCTACAGCAATTATAATTGCTGCAATCATTTCAAGGAAATTTACCACGTATGAATAAAGGTGAACTGGTAGACGCGATCGCCGCAAAAGCGTCTGTGACTAAAAAAGACGCAGACGCAATTTTGACTGCAACCCTTAATGCAATCGTAGAGGCTGTTGTCGCTGGCGACAAAGTTACGATCGTGGGGTTTGGGACGTGGGAGCCACGCCAACGGCAAAAACGCAGAGGCAGAAACCCCAAGACCGGAGCTGAATTAACCATTCCAGCCATGCGAATTCCCGCATTTTCGGCAGGCAAGGGATTCAAAGACAAAGTAAGCTAAAAATGGAAGCAGGGGATCAACGCATACCAGCGCACAGCGTCCCATGTTCCTTGCTGTGCGCTGGAAAAG
Source organism: Thermoleptolyngbya sp. (assembly GCA_043752545.1). GTDB lineage: Bacteria > Cyanobacteriota > Cyanobacteriia > Elainellales > Elainellaceae > CASBQJ01. The sequence continues at coordinate 11,593 of JAYUYI010000451.1, read as the reverse complement.
GCTTTTCTTTCAAGCAAAAAACTTGCTCAGGAACCTATGCTAAACGCTCAAATACTGGCTGAGTTAACCGCGAAAATTCCTGGTCAGCCTCGAATAGTAGTCGCGATCGTCACGTCTTACGAGACGCATGCGCTACTATTCAAGCGGCATTGCAGGCTGAAGGGAAGATCCGTTCTTTTTAATCTAATTTCAGTGACTCCTTTAACCTACTCAACAGCGATTTTGAATGGCGATGAGAAGTCGATCGGGAAGATTTATGACTTTGCTAGTTTGTATGCTTTAAAAAAAGTTGATCAATGGCTCTCCACTGGCGAATCGTCAAGCTCTACCGACATCGGGGCACTGATCAGCCGCTATGAGGAAGAGTACAGGCAAGTGCAAAAACCGGATTCACCCAGCCAGAGCCACGAATCGACTGGTTGGGACGTTGTACCTTTGGGAGAGTTTTTTACTAAGAGTGCGGGTATCGGATGTTCAGAAAGAAAGAGTATCTAGACTATGAGCAGCGGACTGCCCTGCTCATAGCGATGGCGATCCGCACTGAAATGGAAGACTTCCACGCCGAGAACCTAACTAATGACCAAATGCAGGTGCTGAATCCCTTGATCAGGAATGCGGTCTACACGATGCTGGTGGCCCTTGAGCGCTCGCCTAGAGACGAGTCCTGTAAAGCGTTTGTCAACCTGCACTTATTTCAGATGCCTGAAGAGTGGGAGAACCCGACATTAACAAAGAATTTTAAGGAGGTCGCGCCAGAAACCGCGAGGGCGATCGCGGCTCGCGCCTCAAAATACTAGGAGATGCCTAGATGCCTCTAACCTTTCTTTCTCCAAACATAAATGCACTTGCGTAGGCAATCTCGCCCGTGCCTTCCCATCTGCTGACTGCTATTTCCCTTTCCTTTAGGTAAAACTAAGATATTTTCTACTTCAAAGCCAAGTTGCTCTGCAATCCTTGACAGAATCAAATCTACCGAAATGCTTGCGCCAGCGTAGCGAACATTATCGTTAATCATGAAAAGCCGTGCATTGGGCTTCATCACTCGAGTGCACTCAGCGATAATGCACGCCATTTCATAGAAGTAACCTCGTACCATTCTGGAAATTCCAGCATTGTTAAGCTTTCCCTGCTCTCTTTGAGATTCAAGGTATCGTAAGACAGCTTGCAGCAGCTCCTGCCGATCAGTAACTTCAACCGCCCTAGCCCATTCAGGGTTGAGCGTTAATAAATCTTTGGCCCGATTTTCAACAGTGCAACTCAGCATTTCTTGTCTGAGTCTAATTATGTCCTGGTGTTCAATCCCAAGCAGTGCCAACTCAAGGGCGTAGGTTCGTGTGTAATCATAGCGGTTGCAGTAGGGCGGGGACGTAACAACGACATCGTAGGTTTCGCTTGCCAACGTTGGCATCAAACAAAGACTCGAACCAGAGAAAAGAGTAATATGTCCAGACTGACTCTCAGTAGAGAGTGCAGTGGGTGGATCGGTAATGCTCAAATCAAGCAAGAGTTCAGAGAGTTTCTCACAGACTGCTTGCCTAAAACTAAGAATAGGGCCTTTATCAAAAGAGCATGTCCCTTGTTTTCGTCCTGATCGGTAATCCCATCGGAGGTACTGCCCATCCTTGCGGGTGTAGCTGATAGATTCTAAAACACAAAGGAGGATGAAGCGTAGAACCGTCTGCACTGGTATATTCTCAGCTTGTATTGCTCCTCTGTACCGCTCAATCGCCACACGAGTTGCTTCAGGATAAGCGCCTTTGGTAATTTTCAGTTCGGGTAAGGGCTGTCTCGCTTCTGAATTCTCCCAAGGACATTCATTCAACCATCGCTGAAGAGATTGAACATCGCTTGCAGTAAAGTCCTTGTCTAGACACAGACGAGCACCAATAATTTCGTGACCGATGGGTAAAAGTTCAATACCATCAGTATCTAAACCAACGCTGGCTGAGGCAAATAATGCAGTTCCACTTCCGGCAAATGGGTCCAAAAGCTTGCCAGACCTAATTTCATACTGTTCTAGTAAATGCTCTACCAGATCAGCCGAGAACGCTTCTTTGTATTTGTACCAGCGGTAAACTGCTCTCTTTTTGTTTGCTTGAAAACTAACCAGTTGACGGGTTAAAACAGGCTGAATCCTAAGCTTGTCTTGAAAGTGTTGACTTAGTTGCAGGTTGAGAGCGTCAATTTCTTCAAGAGCAGCGTTTTCAACGTTAGCAGGCAACGTACCCAAGATGGGCGATTCAACCGCTGTCTTTGTAAGTTCAAGGTTGACCATCAACGTGTCAAATCAATTAATTATTGCGGGCAGCGATCGCCCCAAAATCCGGGAAACACAAAGGACTCCCAAGCTATGAGCCTGAGAGTACAGTCTGAGAAATTGCTGAAAGGATTAGCGTGAGGTAGTCAATCCGCCAATCTGAGGTCCAACGGTTTTGTTCTGAATTGGCTCCACATCATCGTAAGAGAAAGCGCAGGGCACCTCAGCATCTTCAGCCCCATCCATAGTGAACTCTGGGAATTCCAGCGACTTGACGAACAATCCGATAATGCGTAACTGGAAGTCGCCACCTGGGGAGCCAGCGCCAGAAAACTCAGTGCCGGGGTTGCCTCGGAAAAGCCGACGATAGGTCAGCATCGCGTCGCGCTTGTATGTAGCCGAAATTCCGTTGCCGTGGTCTAGGCAGAGATCGTACCAAGCGAGCATTGCCTCGCGGGTTGTGTCATGAGCCAACTGAATGATACAGTTGAATTCACCAGCGTTATTTCGTCCAGTGGGGACGTTACGCTTATCTTTCATCTCAATAATGTCTTGCTCAACCTTGATTGCGTCGCGCTGAACCAGCAGAAGGGGCGCAGGCATTCCTGTCACCACAAGCCGCTGATCGTTTGTGTGATAAATATTGCCCTCAAGGACAAGTTTATTACGCTGCATCGCCATGACGTATACTCCGTAAAGATTTGAGGTGATCTGGGTAGGTCAAAAAAACAGCAGAACGAAGGGTGAGACCAGTCTCACCCTTTTGTTTTTATCGCCGTCCGTTGCTGCCTTGGTTGGTTTTGCCGTAGCGCTCAACCAAAATCGATGGTCCCGTATAGACCTTGATTTGCTCAGTGATTCCGGTTGGCGTAAAAAAGAAGGTGATCGCCAACTCACCATTTATGATTGAGACTAACGAGTTGATCGCGTCAGCGCTGTTGATGGTGTCTTCAACGAAGCTGGAATCAATCTCAACCGCCGCACGGAATCCCAGGTAGTTGGTGAGTACCTTGTTGTCATACTCCCGTCGCGCAAACTGTTCCAGAAGCAGCACGAGTTGATCTGCCAGACCGGGTTGGTTTGGCAAAAAGAGCATGGCTTTTAGAGCACGAGCATCGTTCAGCACTCGGATATAGTGTGACGTGATGCGTCGAATGTGCGTGAACGTGTAAGTCTCCGAGAGTGCAGGCGATCGCGCTCCAAACACAATGGCGTTGCCATCTTGGAAGTGAATCGGATGGATGCCCGCCGAGTTGAGAATCTCCTTGTCTGACGAGTCTAAAATCGCTGTCAAACGCAGGATTCCGGGGAGTGTTGCCTCTGTTCCAGCATAAGGAAAGGCCCACCCCTTATTCGCTAAAGCGCGTCTAGATTCGCCGCCACAGATCAATCCACTTAAGCTTACGAGTCTGTATCCAACAGCTACGGGGTTAGCTTTATAGCCATAGGAAGGAAAAGCTACCGTGATGTAATCGCTTCGTCCAAGCTGTTGCAGAACGAACGACTCTGCGGCAGAAGCCGACGTGATATAGGACGGAATTTCGCATCGAAACTCACCAGGCATCCGCTCGGCAAACGCCGCACCTGCCTTTTGAATGGCTACGTCAGAAATGCCAGGACAGGCAATCCGCACCAGTCCCAAGTTCCCATCTTCAACTGCCTTGCCGATCGTGTTGATATCGGGGTCAAGGAATTTAGTGAACTGAAAGGGCAAGATTTGTGCTGAATTGCCGTCATAGCCTCGCTCAAGGGGCTGCGGGTTCACCACAAAAAAGCGATTGCCGATCTCCGCCTGCTGCTTCAAGTCATAAGCTTCGTTGACTTGAATGTAACCCGCTCGTTTCGAGCGGGTTAAGGCAGGCACGTTGATTGGAAATGCCGTCTCAAGAGACAGTGCAGTATCACTGGTAATCGCCCGGACTTTTCTGAGCGTGTTGCTGTTGGGCGCATACAGGTAATCCCCGGCTTTGAGTTCAGCCCGGAACGTGGTGCTTGTCCCGGTGACGATCGTGCCATTCGATGAAATGGTTCCCTGTAGGGTTTTGGGCGCAATCCCGGACTGAATGCGGAAGAAGCTGCGAGGAAACTCGTAGGGATTCGGATAAACTGACTCCCCAACGAGGTAGTCGTACTCCAGATCCGCGATCGTGTACAGCTTAGACTCCGAAAGTTCTAAAATCTCGCCCGCACCATTTGAAGGGCGAACGTCACTTTCGGGGTTGGTCGTATAGTCGGATGTCCACAGGCTTTCGGCAGTGATGAAAGAATTGTAATTCTTGTTGCCTGATGTGTAGACAAGGTTTGCTTGATTGACAACTTGCTCTACGAAGAACTCGTCGGACGGATCAAGCGACGCATCAGAGATACTGAGAACCTCAACTCCGTTGAAGTAAATGATCAGCCCAAAGTGGGTGCTCGGTTTCTTCTGCCCCTGCACGACCGACACCGATAATCCTTCGTTGCGCGAGGGATTGTGCATCACCGCTGCTTTCTGAGATTGCTTGGTCAGTTGAGCTGACCCAAAGCTGCGAGTGAAGGGACGATCCACCTGAACGCTAGTGCCGCTGGTGATTGAGGTCACTCTGACCAGATTTCCAGCCCGGTTGGGATCGATCAAGTAAGAACCCACCTGTAGCTGTGTGACAAAAGACGTTCCCGTTCCGGTAATCGTCAGGTTGTCGCGCTGAGCAACAGTTCCGGGTGGAAGAACATCACTAAAGCCAGAGCTGAGCTTTAGTGATGTGCTGGTTGAAATCGCTGCAATAGCACGAACTTCAACAACTCCGTCCACTTCGGCAAACAGTTTGTCACCGACTGCTAAATCGCTTGTAAAAGCGGTTCCGGTTCCGGTAACTTCCAGGTTGTCCGCTTGTAAGGTGATGTCTGAACCCTCGGTTGAAAAGGCAAAACCGACGGTGAGGGTGGTACTTGACGTAATCGACTCAATTGAGCGAGCCTCCCCGGACATATAGATGTTATGTCCAACCTCTACTTCGGTCATAAACGCGGTGCCAACGCCCGTGACCGTTTTGCCGTTGATGTTGCAAGCGCCTGTCAGCGGACGATAAAGCGGAAACGCGACCGAGCCTGTGATGTCTATGCGAGGCGTATAAGCGGCGGTTCCGGACAGAGAAACCGGGCCCGTTACGCCCAATGTGATCAGGTTGTACTGAGCGCCAACCGTAAACACGGTTTCACCGGAGACTGGATCAGCCTCTCGATTGCTAATCACTCGAATGCGCTGACCCGAAATGTTGCTAAATTCCACTTCGGCATCGACAAATTCATTTGCCAAAGCGCCAGGTGCCAAAATCGTAAAGGTTCGAGCCGTAGCCACCACGATCGGAGCCAAAGGAATTGAGGTTTTCGCCCCGCCCCAGCGTCCTTCGTTGGCTGCCTTAATCTTCAAAACAGGGGCACCCATCCGGCTTTTAAGGATGAGTTCAGATCTTCGCGCTTTACCGTCCAGGTCTAGGCGGATCAGGAAAAGTTTTCCTGCACCACTGCTATTCGAGAAATAATCATCCACAAAATCGGGCAGCAGGTGAGCCGAATTGGGGAAGAGGTGCCAATTGAGATTCTGGCGATCGCCGAAGATCTCCAAATATTGCCGCTTGTTGGAAACAGCCACCGGGACTCCCATCGGCCCCCGACGGAGTACGCCTAATCCGAACATTGTGCCGTAAAGCGGATCAAACACTTGATTGGCTGATGGCTGTTCGTAAAGAACAACTCCTGGTTCGTTTTGTTTTGCACCGTAGCGTCGTGTCTCTACAACCATTACGAGTTAGCTCCCATTGGTAAAGCAGTCTGGTGAATGTCTCCATTGCCGGAGTAGCCGAACTCCCGCAGAATCAAGACGCGCTCTCTTGTCTGTCGTTCTCCGCCCCCAATAGCGGTGCGCGTGTTGCCTCGCTTCTCCTGGGATTCCAATGCGTCAAGTTCGTCGTGGGTCTTAGAGAACAGCGCGTCGTCACCATCCACGAGGTACGCCCCTAGCTTGAGCGACTGGGTGTACGACACTTTCTTCTCAAGGAAGGTTTGGATAATGCCAATCTCGTCCAATGTGTAAGGCTGAAACTCTGAGTTGACATACAATTCCGTTGCATCGGGATTGGTCAATGTCCCCTCAAATTTTCGAGGAACGGGGATCTGCAATGGCTCAACCGCATGGGTCAGGGCGGCTTCTTGTCGTGGCATATGCTAATGCTCCTAAAACAACAAAAGCCGCCCCCAATTAAGGGGACGGCTTCTCTTTACAGGCAAAGCGGATGAATTGTAGTGAAAGACTTTAAAACGGCAAAAAGCCGCTCCTAATTAAAGGAAACGGCTTCTCTTTGCAGGCAAAGCTTCTTCAGTTCTTCTCCGAAAGTCATCAAAATACTAACACGCTTAATTAGGCGCGATCAAACTGTTCGGGCCTTCGCTTACCCAGAGGAACAGATTTATAGTGCCTTATTCTACGCTTTGATCTCAGCGCGAGACGCAAATTTTGCTCATTATGCCAACGAACCTCTTCTTTTTCGTGCAATCGCATTGCTGGTTTACACGAAAAAAAAGAGGCTTGGGTACATCCGATCGCGCAACCTCCGAACCGCAGAACCCTTTAACTGCAAAGGCTAGCGCTTTTGAATCGGCATCAGGAGGTAGAGGGACTCGCTTCCGCCAACTGGGACAAAGGTGGCAGGACTGGTGGAACTGTTGAAATTCATCTGAATTTCCTCGGCATCAATTGCTCTCAGTCCTTGGATTAAATAATTAACATTGAAGCAGATATTTAAACCATCCCCTTGGATCAACGCAGGAAGCGTTTCTTGTCCGGCTTCCCCACCAACGCTCTTTTCTTTGACCGATAGCGTTAGCTCCTGTCCTTGCCCCTTCACAGCGAATTCAACGACACCGCCTTGATTTTCTGCTACAACGGCGAGTCTGTCCAGCGCTTTGAGCAAAACTCGCCGTTCGACCACCATTGAAGAGCTGAATTTCTTCGGAATTAGTTGCTGATAGTTGGGGAACGTGCCATCAATCAGTCGCGCATTCAGCATGAAGTCCCCACAGGTCAGCTCAACGTAGCAAGCTTCCGCTCGGAGGTGAATCGTCTCTGTCTCAGAGCAATCGATCATTTCCGAAAGGTAGGACAGCGCCTGCCGGGGAATCGTCATGCCGATCGGTTTATGCTTTTCGCAAGCGGCCAAGGCAAACGCTAGCCGATTCCCATCAGTCGAGGCTGACTCAATGCGTGATCCGTCGATTTTCAAGTGCATCCCATTCAGCACTTGTTTGGTTACGTCGCCGCTGATCGAAGCTATCGTCGCTCTAATCAGCGACTTGAGATTTGCCTTGGGCAACTCAATGCCCTTGCCTTCAATCTGGGGAAGCTCTGGGTAGTCGTTAGCTACCATTCCCCGAATTTCGTAATGGCTGCTGCTGGTATTAACGATCGCCGTTAGAGAATACTTTGATTCTTCAACCTCAATGGAAATCTCTCCATCGGGCAATCGGGTAATAATATCGTGCAGCAGCTTGGCGGGGATCAAGGCTTCGCCATCATTCTGAACTTCGCACTTTAAAAACTGGCGAGACCCCACTTCTAGGTCAAAGGAGCTAATGTAAATGCCGCCGCCACCGGGAACGGTCTCAACGAGAAAGTTGACGAGCGCCGGATGGGTCGGACGAGCGGGGATCAGTCTGATGGCAAGCGCGAGCGCTTTAGCAAGGGCGCTCCGGGTGCTCTCAAACTTGAGAACTGTTTCAGCGGGTGCCTCTACGACTTCAGCGGGTGCTTCTGCAATTTCAGTCATAGCAGTTGCTTCTGCAACTTCCGTGCTAACGAGTGTTTCTGTGGACATTATTTTTAGATCTAAAGGGTTTGAAATTCTTCCGCAACAAGCGGCGTACCGCTGGCGTGTTTGGCAAAAATTTTGAGCTAGTGGCTCAACATTGATGTTGCTCCCCTAATCGGGGAAGCAACATGGGTAGGGACGACGCTCGTTACCGACTATATCGCTTTGCGGCGGTGAAGTTGCCTGTCGGTCAAGGCGATTGGCAGAGATTTTGCAGCCAGGATCAGATCGCCTCCCGGCTCTTGATGCAAAACTTTTCTTTCTCTTGGCTTCCGCTTGTAAACCGTTTTTTCAAAGTAGCAGAATGAAGGGATTTGATACGCCTCCCCCTCAATCAAAACCAACCCTTTTTCAGGCTTCAAGTAATCGATGCGCTGGTCGTCGGATTGGTTAATCTCAAAATGAAACGATAGCCAGAACCGAAATAACCCGGCATCTATTTCCGTATTGGGAGCGAAAGATGCTGCCTCCCAGGGCTGAGGGGACTTGCTTTGCACTAGAGTGTATAGCGAGTGCAGTCGGTTAAATAGACCCAGATTGCCAATCAAGTTCAGGCAGAATGAAAAAAGTCCGTCGATCTGCCTGAGACCATCTAGCATGATTTCTAGAGTGCGAACCGTTGCCGACTTCTGGTGACGAAACCTGTGGAGCTGGGCATCGTCGATGCCCGTTAGTTGCCCAAACCGCTTCATAGTTGTGCGTTCTGTGGCAGGCTGAACGATCGCATTGACAACCGAAAAGTCACAGGAGGTTCCTTGCTCTTTCAGCCCCATAAACGAATGCTCTAAAGGAGTAGATCGATTCTAATATACTTCGGCTGAATCACAAACAATTACAACCAACCTTTACAATATGCCAGCTTTCATGAGTCGTACTAACTTATTGATGCCCGATTTGAGGTATGCCAGCAAGAAGCAACTGGCTCAACTTACTGGAGCAAGGCTTCATCTACTTTGCGCCTGGATCAATAAAGGCGCTCAAATGAACACAGCTTCTCAGTCGCGATGGCTAAAATTAGGCTTATCTAAGTTGCAGTCTTCAGAATTAATTGACACATTAATTAATGATTCCGCAATCCGTCAGCGCTTCCAAAAAGAAATCTATCAAATGATTGCGGAAGCAAACGTAGCGGAATTTACCAATGATCATCTTCTCTACGCTCAGGGGCGACAGCTTGAGGCGTTGACGGGGTTTGGCGACCGCCAATTTCATGACTGGTTCAGTGGCAGGCAACTCTCTAAATCAACACGGCTTCTTCTATGTCTAAAGTTAGGCATAGAAGAAGCCGTGTTGATGAAGGGCATTGAGCAACGGCGATCCCACGTCCAAACCGTTCGCAAAGCCCAAAAATATATTGATATATTTCTGGCGACTTAGATGTGCAACCGTTTCACCTCTAAGGCAGGCTTGTAGTAAGCTGGGAACCGAAACGGATCAGTCCGAAGTTCCTGCATAGATTCTTGTCTGCGCTGCTCTGCCCATTTCAAGGCAGCGGTCAGACTCCAAGAATAGGATAAGCTTCTGAGAGTTCTGCCCCGCATCGTCAGTCGGCTGGCTTTCCGAGTTCTACCTCCAACTGTGATTTCAATGCAAAACCGTCCTTTCTTGTCGGGATCTCGACTCAGAATTGCTTGATCAGCTATTGCTTTCTTAACGGTTTCAAAACGGATCATTATTTAAACAGCCTGATTTTTTAACAAATACTTCAAACAACGTGATTTTAAAACCGAATCAAGTATTGTTCCGAAAGTACGGAAAATACTTTAAAAAGCTGTCGCGCCCCTGGATACTACACCTGATACTGCTACAAAAGAGTCTCAATCTCAAGTCGTGGCATCCCTAGATACCTTGTGCCCTCCTGGAATACGCAAGCATTTTGACTGCGAGTAAGTGATGAAAAAAATACCAGAGCCGTCTAAGACGATTACCCGACAAGACTGCGAAGAGGTGTTGCGCCAGGTTTCTCCCCGCAAGCTTCAGCAGACGTTGACTTTGTTGAAGCTGATTGAGGATGCTAGCCCTAGCATCCTCGATCGCGGTATCCGAAATATAGAAAACGCCCTGCTGATTGCTCAAATCAGCCAGGGCGATCAATCGGTTAGGGGTCTTTGAAAGAGAGGCTAACTGTGTCATGATCGTAAAAATTCTTATTATGTTGCGTTTTAACGGATTCTGAAATTACCCAGAATTATATCTTGCATGGTTAAACCACGCAAGGGATCATGAGTCTTGCATGAAGTAATGATAAGATCGCAACTAATTACCCCACTTATTAAGGAATTGTATGACGCATGGCTCCGAAGAGAAACAATGAGGATCAAAAGATAAAGGTTGAGGTGCATCTCTCTGTTACGGCCTTTAAGATGCTCTTACTGCGGGGCTGGGTGACGTGTCAAAGTCGCGCTGAACTATGCGCCCATATGCTTTCCTTGGCTCTTGCGACAAATGAGGAGCAATTTATGGGGGACTTAGCGCGGCGGGCGAGAGACAAGGGAATTTCAGTAGAAGAGCTAGCAGGGGAAATTTACAAGAAGGCAGGATTGTCTTTCGCCTCCGGGGAAGAAGAGGCAAGCTCTAATGCGCTGAGTGCAGAGGATGATAACTAGCCGAAACCCGCCAAGGTTGACGTAGACAGTCAATGCGGGAAAACCTCTGGGGCTTGAACAGTTGCAACCAGAGAGCGCTCTTCCGTCCAAGCCCCCTCTGGCAAATTTAGCAGCATCACTCGAAAGTTGACGGTTGAGAGAGTTCCTCGGCTAAGAGTGCTCCCCATTTCGCCTACGCCCATACGAATGCCTCGATGCACTCGTATGGGTAGGAGTGTGCCCCAAGGGGGCATCTCTAGATACCCAGTGCGATCTATTCTGGCAATACATTTCTCGGCGATCGTCCTCGCTTCCTGAGAGCTAGCTGCAACGACGTTGAGTTCGATCGGCGAATTATAGACTCGTTCGCCGTGCCAAACGATTGAGCGATTGTCAGGCAGTCTGACCCAATCCTCTGCGGTCGGAACTTTACGTTCACGCTCCCGGTTCAAGAGGCGAATCACGATCGAGGGCACCTCTTCAATCTGAGTCAGGGGGGGCTGCTCTTGAGCGATTGAGGGCACATAGTTGAATAATAAATAGACCAATCCCGCTGGTATCGCTTGCTCGACTGCAATGTAATCTGCCTTGACCGCTCCCGCCAAGAGCTGCTTCGTCGTCGGAACATACACTTGGGGTTTTAGAATTCTCACGGGGTTAAGCCCGACTGGAAGGTTAACGCTCCGACCATCCGCCTCAACCTGCCGACTCAAGGCGATCTCTTCCAATAGGAGCGATGGCAGAGCAAATTTAATGGCATAGTCTAACGGTTGAATGCCATCAGGGATGTCGTACCCAAATCCGATCGCGCAGACTTGAGGAGATTTGAGGCCAGCTCGAACCAACTTGATCGCGACCCGCATTCCCCCGATCCAGCTAGACAGTCCTTGACGAATAGTTTCTGGGCT
>JAYUYI010000450.1:0-4062 GCA_043752545.1 Thermoleptolyngbya sp. | reverse complement strand
TAGGTAGCCAAGAGCAGCGCCCCATCCAGCCAGTTAGACCGCCCGCCCAAGCTGATTAAGTTGACAACGACGACGGCGATCGCGATCGCAATCACCTCAAACGGGTTGAAGTTCAAGTCCATCGGCTGCCCAATCCACTGCCCCACCAGCACCACCACCGGGGCGACAAACAGCGCTACCAGCAGGCTCGATCCCATCGCGACCGATACCGTCAAGTCCATATTGTTTTTCAACGCTACCCGCACAGCCGTCACATAGCCCGACACATCACCTAGCAGCGGCAGCAGCACCACCCCAGTAAACAGCGGCGTCAGGCCGAGTCCACCGGTCACATCTTCCACCACACCCACAAACAACTCCGACTCTAGTGCCACAGCCGTTGTTGCCAAAAATAACACCCCAATCCACGGCCAGATTTTAGGTTTTTCCACCGGTTCGGCTTCGGCTTCCAGGGTGGTCATCCCAACTTCATACAAGTAGCTGTGGGTTTTGAGAGAAAACAGCAGCGTTAGCCCGTAGACCAGCAGCAGCACACCCGCCACAATGATTGACAGGTTCATAATGGCGCTGGGATCAACCACGTTAGAGGTATTGATCACGATGGTAGGAAGGGCGATCGCCGTCACCGCCAGGGTCATCGTCGAGCCACTCACCCGCACCACAATTTTCTGAAACTCTTGCTCTTTATATTTCAACCCGCCCAAAAACATCGCGAGTCCCAGCACCAGCAGCAAATCTCCCAAAATGCTCCCGGTAATGCTGGCTTTGACAATATCGACTAGGCCGCGTTTTAGGGCTGCCAGCGCAATAATTAGCTCTGTGGCATTGCCAAAGATGGCGTTCATTAGCCCGCCGACTACAGGCCCTGTGGCGACAGCCAATTCTTCGGTAGCGGTGCTCAGCCAGATCGCCAGCGGCAAAATTGCCAGCGCCGATGTGATAAATACCCACAGGTCGCCCCAATGCAGCACATCGGCCATCACCGAAATTGGGACAAAAATGAGCAGAACCGTAGAAAACAGCGATTTAAAATTCATGTTTTTAGAGCAGTGGGGCATTTTATTGCCGAGACGGGATTTGGGCGTTTAGCTGCGATTCATCAAACCCATACTAGACCGACCGTGGGCATCAGTTGCTGACGTCCCGAGGAAACGGGCATGGCTTTAACAAGTCAGTCTACTCACTGACTACGGTACAGTTGGATAGTGCATTTGGGGCATCCCGGCGTTACCCGTGAGTTTTCTCTATGACCACTGCATCTTCGAGCGAGGCTGACAATCCGCGTCCTCCTCGGCAAACCGACTGGCGACTGCTAAAGATGCTGGTGCCTTATGCGCTTCGGCACAAGCGACTGTTGGCGATCGCCCTTGTCCTGCTAATTCCCACCTCGCTGGGCGATGCCCTGCAACCCATCCTAGTCGGTCAGGCCATTTCTCTGATTCGCAACGAACCCGTGATGGGGTTTTTGCAGGGGCGCACCCTAAGTCAGGGGCTAAATCTACTGGTAGTGCTGTTGCTGATTACCATCGCGGTGCGCCTCACGTTAGACGGGATTCAGAATTTTTTGATGCAGAAGGTGGGGCAGCGGATCACCGCCGACATTCGCGACGACTTGTTCTACCACGTCACCTCCCTGGCCTCTCGGTTTTTTGATCGCACCCCCGTGGGTCGCATGATCACGCGCCTTACCAGTGATGTGGATGCCCTGGGCGACGTGTTCTCGACTGGGGCGATCGGCATTGTCGGCAATTTGCTATCGCTGGTGGTAATCACGCTCACCATGTTTATGCTGCAATGGCAACTGGCGCTGATGCTGCTAGCCATGCTGCTGCCCATTACAGCGCTGATTGTCTACTTTCAGCGGCAATATCGCAAGGCCAACTATCGCGCCCGCGAAGAATTGTCGGCGCTGAATTCGACTCTGCAAGAAAACATTGTCGGGATTAATGTAGTCCAGCTATTTCGGCGCGAACGCTTTAACGCAGAGCTGTTTCGCACCATTAACCAACGCTATGTCGCTCAAGTAGACCGCACGATTTTCTTTGATTCGTCGGTATCGGCCACGCTGGAATGGGTCTCACTAGTGGCGATCGCCGGAGTCCTATGGCTGGGCGGCATTCTGGTGCTCCAAGACGCCCTCCTGTTTGGCACATTAGCCTCCTTTATCCTCTTTGCCCAGCGCCTGTTCGATCCGCTGCGCGAATTTGCCGAACAGTTTACCGCCATCCAAGCTGGCTTCACGGCCCTAGAGCGCGTCAGCGACATCCTCAACGAACCGATCGAAATTCGCGACCCCGAACGCCAAGGACGAACCTCAACAGATCACCCAGTTCCTACCCAAACACCTCATCCGTCTCCCTTCCAATCGCCCGTTCCCGGCGAGATTCGGTTTGAGCATGTCTCGTTTGGCTATAAAGCCGACGATCCAGTGCTCAAAGATCTAAACTTCACCATTCAACCGGGCGAAAAAGTAGCCCTAGTGGGGCCAACCGGAGCCGGGAAAAGTTCAATCATTCGGTTGCTGTGTCGGCTGTACGACGTCACTAGCGGCAGCATTTTGCTGGATGGAGTAGATATTCGTGACTTGCCGCAGGCCGAACTACGCCGCCGGATGGCCATTATTTTGCAAGATGGATTTCTGTTTGCGGGCGATGTTAAAAGCAACATTGCCCTAGGTGAAACCTACTCCCTCGAAGAAATTCGCCAAGCCGCCGAGCGCACCAATGTGGCTAGCTTTATTGAACAATTGCCCCAAGGCTATGACACCGAGTTGCGTCAGCGCGGTACCAACCTGTCGGGCGGTCAAAAGCAGCTCTTGGCCTTTGCCCGTGCAGCCATCCGCAATCCGGCGATTTTGGTTTTGGATGAAGCGACTGCCAATTTAGACGTGGTGACCGAATCGCTGGTGCAACAGGCGCTAGAAACGCTGCTAGAGGGACGCACGGCCATTATCATTGCCCACCGCCTGTCTACTATTCGCAGCGTCGATCGGATTTTGGTATTAAAGCAGGGTCAATTGATCGAATCGGGTAGCCATGACGCGTTGCTCGATCAAAATGGCTTGTACGCCAGTTTGTATCGGTTGCAAATGCTAGAAGAGTAAGCATCGCTATCCCACGATTCCCTGGCGACTGATGGCCGGGATGCGCGACAAATTGATTCACGACTACATTAGTGCAGATTTAAAAAAGGTATTTGAAATGGTGCTCACCGACCGACCCGTGATCAAAATCGCGATCGCGCAAGTTCTCGCGAACCTTACCTTATCTCCTGGGCGACGTTGCCAACCAAATGCTTTGTCCTTATCTGCCTATGAACCACTTATTTCGGCAGCCCCATTACCCGCCGATAGGGTGCCTCCATTTCTTGCCGCAGGGGTGAGTGGCGCTCCGCGCTCTGCACAGGCAAGCCAACGCCATCCCACTGGCTGCGGTCAAATAGCTCTTGCCGTAGAGTTGCCACATCAAGAGTGGCCATCTCCCCTTGCTGCACCACCAGCCGACCATTCACCCACACGCTATCTACCACCTGAGTTGGGCGACCCAGCACCAATAGCCCAATCGGGTCGGTGCGAGGCAGCAGCGATAGATTAGTGAGGCTATAGAGAGCGAGGTCTGCTTTCTTACCGACCGTTAATGACCCGATCTGGTCAGCTAAATTTAGCCCAGTGGCACCCCCTAGCGACGCCATTTGGATCGCGTCTCGCGGCGTAATCCAGTGGCGATATTCAAAGTCTGTGGTGTTGTGCAAAATGCAGCCCAGCTTAATCGCCTCTAACACATCCTGCGAATCGTTGCTGGCCGAGCCGTCGCAGCCAAAGGTGACATTCACCCCCGCCTGTCGATATTTCAAAATCGGGGCAATGCCGCTGCCTAGGCGCAGATTGCTCAGGGGGTTGTGTACCACGGTGGAGTGGGTGACTGCCAGAATGGCGATGTCGGTGTCGTCTAGCCAAACACAATGGGCAAGGGAGGTGCGATCGCCCAAAAAACCTAGCCGATGCAGCTGTTCGGCGGCGCTGCATCCATACTTTTCGTAAGCTAGCATCTGCTGCGCTTTGCT
>JAYUYI010000449.1:0-4072 GCA_043752545.1 Thermoleptolyngbya sp. | reverse complement strand
TCTAAATCTCAGTTTTGGGCATCAGGCGTGGCCGATTGATCCGAATTAGCGTTTGGTGCTGGAATCCCAGGGTAATTCGATCGCTCAAGCCCAAAATTAGGAATTAAATCAATCGTGCCCACGTACTCTAACGTACCTAAAACGCCAACAGCGATTAACAGCAGCAGCCCCGCCGATAGGCTACCACTCGACTGTTTCCCAACTAGTCTGGGCATTTGCATTCTCCTACATTCAACTACTAAGAACCGAAGCGTTTATACTGCTTAGACCCTTAGTGAAGCAAGAAAGCTACTGGCTTTGAATCGTTCTGTAGAAGTAAGTAGAGCGAAACGGGTTTCTCTTTAGACTGATATTTAAGGTAGAGGATGAGGATGGCGATCGCATCGTCGAACTATCACAAGGGTGGAGCATGGGGAAGCCTCTACTAGCTAGGAAGGATAACTAGCAGGCTTAGCAAGACTCCCATCCTTGTTTCTCAATGGCATCTTTTAGTTCAGACTCCAAAGCCGCAAAGGCGGGTAGGATGCGTAAAGGGCTGAAGTCATTAATAAGTTCTGCAACTCGATGCGCGCGATCGCTCACCGGAAACCCTTTAAGCCGTCTTGACGAGAGGCCACTGGCTTGACGAAGAAGATTGTATAGAACGTCTTTAGGATCAAGCTGATGCTCAAGCCTTCTCAGCTCTGGAAACCGTAATGGAGTGCTTCCGTTTGGATTAGATGCAGCTTGGCGCAAAGCAACGATATCAAATAATAGCCATGCTTCTGTCATCCGAACTGGAACAACACAAACTGTTGGAACGGAAACAAAAGATTCAATTTGATTAACAGTTGTGCGGATCTCATTGACACGAATCGTATGAGAATCTCTTTCTGAATCACGATGGATAAATAAAAGTTCGCATTGATAGAGTTCTATACTTAATTGAATGCGCTTTTCAAGTGTATTTGTTAATGATCTGTCAAAATGACGAAGATCAGCCCATTCGGGTTGGATAGCACAGTCACTAAGATGAGTGTGTAATAGCCAGTTTAGGACAGAAATGAGTACTCGATCTGAGCTACCATCTGAGAGCAAAGTATAACGGAGTTCCATCATAACTGTTTACTAGAAAAGCCTGGAAGTAAGAGTTGTAGATCCTTTCTATCCATGACTCAGTGCTTCTTGGATTCCGCAGTTTTTGAGGTTTGATAGCCAATTTCAGAACCATTACTGTCAGATTCTAAATCTTGACTAGGTGCTGGATTAAGATAGGCAAGAAGCTTGCCCTTTGATATAACGTTTACACTATTAGACTCTGCATTCTTGGGATGTCGCCAAGTATTAGGCAAACATCCAAAGCAAACGCGCTTAAATCTTTGATCTGAACGGATTGTTTCCTTCAACTCGGCCACTAGAAGGCTATCTTCAGGTACTTGCATTACCACTGCTGGTGAATGGGTATTGACAATCACCTGACGTAAAGGATTATCTAATCCAATAGATTCATTTGTATCAGTGGCAATATCTTGAAGAAGTTGAAGAATCTTTGGAATTCGCTCTGGATGAATTCCATTCTCTGGTTCTTCGAGGCAGATAAGACCCTGAGCTTCTGGATCTAGCGCAAGTACTGCCAATGCCAAAAATCTCATCGTCCCGTCTGAAAGTGCTTTAGCTGGATGGGATGTTCCGTCTCGATTTGTCACCATCAAAGTAAGCAGTTCGCGCTGATTATCGCGATCAACCCACACTTTATCCACATCATCAATCAAAGTCGCTAAACGATTTGCAATCTCATAATAAACTTGGTTGGCCGCATCATTATCCGACTGCTCTTCCTTATTTTTCTCAAGTCCTGCAAGATGATAAAGAGTTGCAGCTAAGTAAGAGCCGTTTGTTTCCAATTTAGTAGGAGCCGTGAAGCCATCGGGTTGTCTCAAGGAAGAGGGTTCTAGCTGGAGCAGCCGCCAGGATTGCATTTCTCGCCGAGCCATCAGCGCAGTTGGGCTTTCAGCCGTATTGGTAGAAGATAAAACTGTACGGTGAAGTTTGATAGCTAGGAGACTTCTAGCCCTACCGCTACTTCCATCGTCCTGGTGCAGTTTAATAATTCTATTAGAATCCTCAATTTCAGTAGAAATAAAGTAAGGTACTCTTCGCTCTCCTATGACTGCTGTTTTTCGCCAAGTGGCCGCCTTGTGAGGGAACAATAAATGTTTGGCCGCATCTCCACGATTAATATGAATTAATTCTTCTTTAAGAATCTCTAAAGCGCCTAGCGAGCGATGGCTATTCCCAGCACGGTAAGCAAGTTGAATAGAGTAGCGTAAAAAAGTAATACTTGCTTTCGCCTTTTGTCCTAAATCGTCCTCTCCTTCGGCTGGCACAATCATTTCTACTTCGAAGGATATTTCATCGGCATAAGTATCACCTACACGATGAAAAAGACTGCGTACATCTCCTGTTTTTCCTGCTTCATCGCGAACAGATAAAGCAGCTTCAATTAAAGGTAAATTTGCTAATGCACTTAAGAACTTGATGGCATCAAAAAGGTTCGATTTGCCAACTCCATTTGCTCCAGCAATGCAGGTAAACGCACCAAGTCGGACATCGACATCGACAAGATTTTTGAAGCCAGAGACCTTCAACCGGGTCAGCATGATAAGTCCTTTGGAGATATACATCTCTGACAGAGAACGGCTTCCCTGTCTCTACTGGTATCTCACATCATAGCCGATGCTTAACCCAGCTATTCAAGCCGCTATAAGTCCTGATATTAACTGCTCACCAGTATATTATTTTGTCATTTTGTTGAGTTGCTTTAATGGGTTACAGTCCCATTTTAGTTGTCAACATTGCAATGCTTTGAGCTAAATCCTGACCGTTGATGCGATCGCCCTCACCAACCTTATCCGCCCACTCTGGCCAGCTGCCGCTGCCGAATATCGTCGATTCCAGCGTGGGGGATGGCCTGAATCAGCTGGCGGGTGTATTCACGGGTGGGGTGATTGTAGACGGCTTCGGCGGGGCCAATTTCTTCGATTTTGCCCCGGTTCATCACCATAATGCGATCGCTGACAAACTTCACCACGCTGAGGTCGTGGGAAATGAAAATGTAGGTGAGGCCAAACTCTTGCTGAAGGTCTTTGAGCAAGTTGAGCACCTGCGCCTGAACCGATACATCAAGCGCCGATACGGACTCATCGCAAATGATGAACCGGGGGTTGCAGGTGAGGGCACGGGCAATGCAGATGCGCTGGCGCTGGCCGCCAGAAAATTCGTGGGGCATCCGGTTCATGGCGTTGCCGTCTAAGCCTACCCGTTCCAGCAGGGCGATCGCCCGCTGACGGCGCTCTGCGGATGATTCACCCAGGTTGTGGATCTCCAACGGTTCCATTAACGCAGACCCAATACTCTGGCGCGGATCCATAGAGCCATAGGGGTTCTGGAAGATGATCTGCATGTCTCGCCGCAGATGGCGCATGTTGAGTTCGTCAAGCTGAAAGACAGGTCTGTTGGCAAACTCGACTGTGCCGCTGGTATGAGGAATCAGTCGCAATAGAACTCGGCTCAGGGTCGATTTGCCGCAGCCCGATTCTCCGACTAAGCCCAAGGTTTCACCGGGGTATACATCGAAACTAACGTCGTCTACGGCGTTAAAGGGTACAGTGCGGCCAAACCACCCGCTGCGCATGGAGTAGCTCTTAGTCAGGTTACGGACAGATAATAGGGGCGGTTGTTGCCAGAGTTCTTGAGAGTGGGCATCGCGTTCGGCGTCAGTAATGGCGGTAAAACGAGGGTCGGCTTCGACGGCGCTGAGGGGTTGGGGAATAATTTCTAGCTCGCCTTGGGCATCGGTAGTCACCTGCATAAAGTCGGCAACGGTGGGCAGGCGTTTGAGGGTGCGATCGGGGCGGGGGCGGCAGTTAAGCAGTGCTCTGGAATAGGGATGCTGGGGGTTGGTGAACAGGTCGTAGGCGGCGGCGACTTCCATCACCTGGCCGCGATACATGACGACGACGCGATCGCCCACCTCTGACACCACGCCCATGTCGTGAGTAATAAACAAAATGGCCATATTGCGCCGGGTGCG
>JAYUYI010000448.1:0-4076 GCA_043752545.1 Thermoleptolyngbya sp. | reverse complement strand
CGAATATTGCCTGGTGGCTCAAATTGAAGAGGAACTGGCCGGATTTGTGTTGGGGACTATTATTAGCAAGGCGTCGTGGGTCTATGGCTATATTATTTGGCTAGGGGTTAGTCCTCAATTTCAGCGGCGCGGTGTAGCCGACAAGCTGGTAGACAAAATTGTCGAACGGATGATTGAAGAAGGCGCTCGGTTCATGCTGGTCGATACAGACCCTACTAACGAACCAGCAGTCAAGTTCTTTACCCGCAAGGGGTTTGGCAATGCTCGCCGCCATGTCTATCTCTCGATGAACCTAAGTAAACACGAGTTTTATGGCCGGCTAATTACCTATGAACGCGACAAAGCCGATCGCGTCCGCCAGCGTCACCCCAAACGGACTTAGGAGGGAGTTTTGAGTTAGGCGATCCACCTGATTGACTGACAAATCTTTCACCCCTCATCCCCCCACCCCTTCTCCCACAAGGGGAGAAGGGGAGCTAGAGGTAAAGTCTTGGCTCGAAGCCCCTCTCCCGCCTTGGGAGAGGGGTATAGCCCAAAGGGCATTCAAGAAAGGGGTGTAGCTTGCTTCTGCGCAGCAGTGGGGGATCGGAGTTTTGTCACTCAAGCAGGGCGATTCACTCAAAATGTGGCACTGATCGAATTCTAATTCTTTAGTTCAATTGCGCTTGAAGCAGCGTCACTACTAACTGCGCCAGTTTGTTGGCCGCTCCCGGTTCGCCCCGCACCTGCCGCAGGTTAGCGCGGATGGCGGCTAATTTATCGGGGTGGGTCAGCCAGTCGAGGGCGATCGCAGCGATCGCGTCTGGCTCCAGATTGCCGACCAGCTCGGGAACGATCGCCTTCCCTGCCCAAATATTTGGCCATGCCAATAGGCGAGGTTTGCGCAGAAACCACCAGTTCACCAATTTAGCCAAGCCAGACCCCACCCCCGGCAGATTAACCAGCAGTCCGGGCAGGCCATCCCATGCCCGCATCGCATCTAGCTGTTGAGTGGGTAGCAGTACCAGCATCGGCACCGCCAAGGAACCCAGCTCAGCCGTGTTGGCTCCCACCGTCGTCAGGCAAAGGGTGCATTGGCTCAGCAGCTCATAGGCCGGGAAGTCGGTATATAGCGGCACCTCCAGTCCCGCATTCGTTTTCAAGCGGGATTGGCCATTTTCGGTGATGAGAATAGCGCTGATCGTACCGAAGTAGAGGGCTACAGGGTTCTGCGCCGGGTCGGCATACTGAGCCAACGTAGAGCCATCTAGGGTGGGTGCAACCGGGATCACAAAGCGCGTCTGCGGCAACACCGCCTGAATCTGCTGGGCGATCGCCAACATCAACGGCACCCCCTGCGCCAGTTTGGCGGGCTTCGATCCAGGAAGCAAAGCAATGAGAGAGGATGAAGGATGAAGGATGAAGGATGAATCTAGATTGTCTGTAGGTGATTGGGGCGGTGGGAAATAGGATGAGTCAGCAAAATCCTCGCCTTCCGCCTTCATCCTTCCGCCTTCATCCTTCCCTTCCGCCTTCATCCTTCCGCCTTCCGCCTTCATCCTTCCGCCTTCATCCTTACTTCTTCCCGCGTCTGCCATCAAGTCGCCGACGACGGTGAACTTGTGAGCATATTGGTGAGGAGCGCGATCGCCCAACGCTTGGTTCATTACGGCAAACTGGTCAATCCAACGGTGCCAGCGGGTTTCCCATTCGGCATAGACCACCGTGCGGTAGCCCAGGCGGTTGCCGATTACGACCGGGAAAACCTGGTCGCCGCCTAGGAAGAGGACAAGGCCGCGATCGCGCCAGTCCCAGTTTTCCTGAGTTTTACCCCAGAGTAAAAATGGGAAGAAGTGTTCAGCCCCTTGAATGCGATCGAGTTCAAGATAAGTGCGGGCGATCGCCACTTCTTTGCCGCTAGCATTGGCGCAGGGCGACAGCACCAGCGATAGCCGTACCTGCTGGCGATCGTGCCCCAACTGCTGCCGTAGCGCCTTGACCACGGGACGCACCCAAGTTGTTAACTCTCCAGGACCATTGGAGAGAATCAGGATATCTGCTGCTTGCGGTTGGGTGATCATGGGGCTATCGGGTGTAGAAATTTAAATTGTTACGAAAATCTGATTTGTTGGGGAAATATCAATTGTTACAGGCATGAGTATCTTAATGTTGCTGGGGGCGATCGCGACTCTCGTAGGACTAACAGTTTGACTATGCTCAACTAATGAATGGTGTGGAGCCAAGCTACAGGTCGAAGCGATGACGGGGCGCTGACTCGTCCAGGTTGAGCATTAACAATTTCTCCGGTAATGTTCCGGTAAACTGAGAAACTTACGCTGTGAGAGTCTTTGCATGAATCGCTACCAGCTCAAACGCCCGGAACTCCTTACCCCTAGATTTTTGGGGGTGATTCTAGCGATGGGGCTGCTGGGGCTATTTTTCCGGTTTTTCCGGCTAGATTACAAAATCTACTGGCACGATGAAGCCTACACGACCATGCGGGCAGCGGGCTACACCCGCGATCAGATTGACCAAGAGCTGTTTCAAAACCGGGTGATTCCAGCCCCATCGTTGCAAACGTTTTTCCAGATCAAACCGGGCAGCACAGCCGCCGATACAATACAATCTTTGGCCACAGAAGATCCCCAGCATCCGCCGCTTTACTTTCTACTGTCACGGGTCTGGATGCAGCTATTTGGCAGTTCTTACACAGCGACGCGCAGCTTGTCGGCGGTGCTCAGTCTGTTGGGGTTGCCGCTGATGTATTGGCTGGCGATGGAGCTGTTTGCCTCCCCGATGGCGGCGTTGCTGGCCACGGGACTGCTAGCGCTGTCGCCTGTCAATATTTTGTTTGACCAAACAGCTCGTCAGTATGGCTTGCTCACAGTTGCCATTATTGGCAGTAGCTGGCTACTGTTGCGGGCATTGCGGTTAGCCCGGTGGCGCAGTTGGCTCTGGTATGCGATCGCCACCGCAGTTGGGCTATATACACACCCATTTTTCGGCCTCACGCTGATTGGGCAGGGAGCCTATGCCCTGCTGCGGATCTGGATGCCAGTCCCGGATCCATTTCGCCGCAAGCGCCAAGTTTCGACGCTGAAGGGCTTTACTGGAGCGATCGCCCTGGCACTGGTGCTGTATGCGCCCTGGCTATGGGTGCTGGTTTCTAACATGGGACGGGCGCTGGCTACAACAGACTGGAGCCGCATTTCGCCCGGGTTGCCGTACCTCGTCAAGCTGTGGACGCTGAGTTTCACATCTGTGTTTTTTGATCTAGACTTTGGGTTTAACAGCCCCTGGACGTTTATCGTGCGGGGCATATTTATGGTGATGATTGGCTGGGCGCTCTACACGGTTTGCCGCCGGACGCCGCCGATTACCTGGCTATTCATTCTCACCTCGGTTTTGATCCCATTTCTGCTGCTGGCGTTGCCCGATGTGATCCAGGGCGGCAAACGATCTGCCGTCACCCGCTATTTGATCTCTTGCTTCCCTGGGATTCAGTTGGCAGTGGGCTACTGGCTGATGGTGGGGTTGCGGTCAGGCCAACGCATTTGGCAGGGCATATTGGCGCTGGTGCTAGCAGGCAGCATTGCCTCTTGCATCGTAAGTGCCGCTGCCGATACCTGGTGGAGCAAAGACCTGAGCTATTCCAACGGCAAAATTGCCCGCTATATCAACAGCTTACCCGCCCCTGTCGTGATCAGCAATTTGGGAGATGACTATACCAATACAGGCGACCTGCTCGCCATGAGCGATCGCCTCGAACCCAAGGTCAAACTCCTCCTGCTCAATCCCAAAACGCCTGACCTGACGCTAGTAGACACAGAACATGACAAGGGAAGTAATCTGCTGATCTTCCGCGCCTCTGATCAATTAAGAAACCAGTTAGCTCAACAGCAATGGCAGCTGGTTCAGGTGATGAGCGGTGAACGCCTGACCCAACCGACGCAGCGCGACGCAGAATATATTTGGCGCTTGAAAAAGTTGTCGGGTCGTTGAGGGCGGCTATTAACGAATTGACTCAATCGCGTTGAGCGAGTTCTGAAAATGCTGCACAGAAAACCAGATGCGCCGCGGAAACCCCCCCGGGGGGG
>JAYUYI010000447.1:0-4077 GCA_043752545.1 Thermoleptolyngbya sp. | reverse complement strand
CCATGACGGGTTTGTGACCCGATGGCGGGTTTTCGGCTGTGCTAATCCACTCGTAATAGTGGTCTACTCCGCGAATTGAAAGGTAAGGCATCGGTCTGAATAATGCGTAGGAATGAACTCTACTCTTATCCTTTCATGGCCTCGCCCGATTGAGTTACACAATCCAAAATTCTTGCTTCAGCTGATCGCGGCGATCGCCAAAGCACCGACTGCTTAAGCCGACTCTGGCTTGGGCAATGAAGACGGATGCAGCAGCAGTTCGGCTGTAGATCGTTTATCGACCATTTCACGGGTAATTAAGCAGCGAGTGACATCTTTGCGCGAGGGCAACTCATACATCACATCTAGCATCAGCTCCTCGACAATGCTGCGCAAAGCCCTAGCTCCAGTCTTACGACGGTAGGCTTCTTTGGCGATCGCCCGCACCGCCTCTGACTTAAACTCCAAATGCACGTTGTCCATCTTCATTAGCTTCTGGTACTGTTTCACCAGAGCATTGCGGGGTTCTGTCAAAATTTCGGCCAGCGCATCCTCATCCAGCGGATCGACGACAGCAACCACCGGAACCCGGCCAATGAATTCAGGAATCATGCCAAACTTAACCAAGTCGTCTGGCTCCAGACTCTTTAGCACATCTGCCGTGCGTTTTTCCTTAGTTTGCCCTTCACCGGGTTGGACAAAGCCCATCGACTTTTTGCCAATTCGCTGCTCGACCGACTTTTCCAAACCAACAAACGCACCACCGCAAATAAACAGGATATTGCTGGTGTCAATTTGGATGCAGTCTTGATAAGGATGCTTGCGCCCACCTTGAGGCGGCACGTTAGCAATCGTCCCCTCCAGCATCCTTAGCAGGGCTTGCTGCACGCCTTCACCCGACACATCGCGAGTAATGGATGGGTTCTCGCTCTTGCGAGCCACTTTGTCAATTTCGTCGATATAAATGATGCCTCGCTGCGCTTCCTCTACATCTAGGTCAGCAACCTGCAACAGCCGCAGCAAGATGTTCTCAACGTCTTCACCGACATACCCGGCTTCGGTAAGCGTGGTAGCGTCTGCGACAGCAAAGGGGACGTCAAGCATCTCGGCCAGAGTCTGGGCTAAGAGCGTTTTGCCACATCCTGTTGGTCCCACCAACAAAATGTTGGATTTTTGTAGCTCAACGGTGTCTTCAGACTTGCTGGTGCCTTTAGGTAGGGTAAAGCTCAGCCGCTTGTAGTGATTATAAACGGCCACCGATAGGATCTTCTTGGCCTCATCTTGACCAATCACATGCTGATCGAGATGTTTCTTGATCTCTCGGGGCTTAGGAATTTGGGTTAATGACATCCGGGGCGATCGCGCTGGCCGCTGTTTTTCAGGCTGCTGCTCTCGCCTCGGTGAAGGCTGTGGCACCGTTGACCTAGAGTCAAATAACTCCTCATCTAAGATCTCATTGCATAGATCTACACATTCATCACAAATGTAAACCCCCGGTCCAGCGATCAGTTTACGAACTTGTTCTTGTGATTTACCACAGAATGAGCATTTGAGATGGGAGTCATACTTTGACATGGTCGCCCCTTAATTCAGTGCGGTGACAGTTTCTCGGACGGCAGATAGCTCTTGCCGCGAGACAACTTGGTCAATTAAACCGTATTGCTTGGCTTCCTCAGCAGACATAAAGAAATCTCGTTCGGTATCGGCTTCGAGCTTATCGAAGGGCTGATGGGTGTGAAATGACAGCAGTTCGTTAAGCTTACGCTTGTGGTAGAGGATTTCGCGCGCTTGAATCTCGATATCTACCGCCTGCCCTTGAGCACCGCCCAACGGCTGGTGAATCATAATTCGAGAACTCGGCAACGACATCCGCTTGCCAGCCGCTCCTGCTGTAAGCAAGAATGCTCCCATACTAGCAGCCAACCCAAAACAAATTGTCACGATATCGGGACGTACTTGTTGCATGGTGTCGTAGATAGCCATGCCTGCCGTCACCGACCCCCCAGGAGAGTTGATGTAGATTTGGATATCTTTTTCGGGATCTTCAGCATCTAGAAATAAGAGCTGTGCCACGATAGAATCGGCAACCGCATCATCTACTGGCGTACCTAGAAAAATAATCCGCTCTCGCAGCAGTCGAGAATAAATATCAAACGCCCGTTCTCCACGCCCTGACTGCTCAACCACCATGGGAATCATTGCGGTGAGCGAGCTTGAAGATTGACCCCCTAGGGAGGAAACTACCAGGGGACGAGTGCTAGTGATGGCGTAATCTGGAGACTGAGATACGAGCATAGAAAATTACACGGGTAACAGCACAAGGCTTGGCGGAAAAACTAGTTCACTATATGACGAATAGAAGTTTGAGGTGACATATAAATTGGTTAGACCAAGGGATGGCAAGCCAAGTTGTGCCGGACAAACAAAGCCATACCGGATATTATGCCTTAACTCCCTTGGGACTGGTAAGGAATCTAAAGATTTGCTTACACACAACGCAATTTAACTATCGCCCAAAAGCCAGATTAACCGATGCATTTCAATCTAAAATGCATTTCAATCTAGCCTTAGTGTACCTCTAGCCGAATCAGTTAAGCTGCTTCGGTTATCCCTCTATCTACACCCCTTCCTCGGGTTCTCCTGTATCTATTTTGGCAGGGTTTCCCTTGGTGAGCTTGCGGCTAGAAGGTTTTGAGCCTTCCTCACTATCGCTGTCGTCTACTAACTGATAGTCGGTAGCAGCGTCTGAGTTTTCCTCTATCTCGGCGGCAGCTTCATCTACAGCTACTGAAACCGCTTCAACCGTTACAGTTTGATTAGAGGCAGCTTGATCTGATGCCTCTGACTCCGCTCCGACACTAGCTGAGCTGAGTTCTTCAGTGGGTTCGGGCGTGAGCGACCCTTCAGGAACCAGTTCAATCGTGTTGTTGGCTTCTAACCAGTCGAAGATTTTATCCCGCATCAGGTCTTCTTCTACCACTTCACGCAGGCGATCGCGATCGACTTCACGCTCGCCCATGTCTGCCAGCACTTCTTGCACTTTGGCATCCACCTCTGCGGAGGTGACGGTAAGCGACTCTTGCTTGGCGATTTCCCCTAGCGTCATCGTCCGCTGAATCCGGGCGATCGCCTCTCCACGAGAACTATTGCGCAGGGACTCTACGATTTCGGGGGTGAACATTTTTTTAACGTCCATTCCCTGCTCACTCAATCGCATCGCCGTTTGAGTAATCATGTAGTCCATCTCTCGACGTACCAACGTTTCGGGTAGGTCTACTTCGACATGGATCACCAATTCTTTCAACAGCGCTTCTTGCTTATTCGCTTTGGTTTTGTCTTCTGCTTCAGTGCGGAAACGGTCTTCCAGCGATTCTCTCAGCTCAGCAAGCGTTGCAAATTCACTAATCTCTTCAGCGAAATCGTCGTCTAGTTCAGGCAGCTCTTTTTCTTTTAAATCTTTGAGGGTAACTTCAAAGATGGCAGGCTTACCCGCCAAGTTTTCTTGCGGATAAGGCTCTGGAAACGTTGCAGAAACCGTCTTGGTTTCTCCCACATTCATCCCCAAAATGCCATCAATGAATCCGGGAATGAATTTACCTTCTACCAGCTCAATCTCAAAATCTTGAGCACTGCCACCTGGAATCTCTTCTAAGTCAGCATCTCCCTCGCCCACTTTCACCTGACCCGTAAAGTCAACTATGGCTAGGTCTTTTTCTTGCGCCGGTCGGTCTGTTACCGGGACACGGGTCACAGAACGGTTGCGGTAGTTCTCTAGCAGTTCATCGACCTTGGCTGGGTCGTACTCGACTGCTTCTGCCTTGACTGCTAACCCCTGATAGACCGAGAGAGTGGCTTGAGGAGGCACGTCTACCACGGCTGAGACGATTAAGGCAGCTCCAGGCTGAAACTGACTCACCAAGTCTTCAAAAGAAGAGCGCAGCTCAAAACTGCCTAGGGCGTCAATTTTTTCTTGCTCCACCGCTTTTTTTAAGGTATCTTCCAGCAGTTCTTCTAGAGCCGCCGCTTTGAGCCGACCGCTCCCAAACCGCTGGATTAAGACTTGGCGAGGTACCTTTCCTTTGCGAAACCCAGGAACAT
>JAYUYI010000446.1:0-9779 GCA_043752545.1 Thermoleptolyngbya sp. | reverse complement strand
GCCACAAACTCGGCGGTGGTGCGCAGCAGTTGCGCTCTAGATACCGCTTGAATGGACTGGATAGAACTGGGTAGCTGGGGCAGGAGCACAGGTGCCTGCACCCAGGAGGCGATCGCCGCCCCCCACTCGGTTCCGAGGTTGCCCTCAGGGGGCTGCAACTGATCGACTTGACAGCGATCGGCCAGCAGGCTCAACTGCTGCGGGTCAGCCCCCAAGCCTAGCCGCACCGATCCGTTGGAATTATAGGTAAACACGCCCGGGATCCCTGCATCTAGCAGCACGGTAAATAGGGTATGGGCGATCGCAGGGTACTCATCGACATCATCGGCCAACACTGCTCGATAGCGATGGCAGAGGTGCTGCCGATACTCGGGATCGGGCAGCAAATAGCGCCAGTACAGCTCCGTCATGATCCCATAGGTCAACAGTCCCCGCTCCAGGCACCACTCGCGCCAGCGCAGCAGCGCCTCGCCCATAGACTGCCACAGTTTCGGCGGCTCGTCTTGCCCCGCCAACCCCGCCTGCAACATGACTGGGATATCCTCAGGTGGCACCCCGGCCAGCGCCGCCAACTGCAAAATATCTAACAGCCGCCGCACCAGATAATACTCTGCCACACCCGCTTGAGCCAGTTTGCCGCTGTCTAAATCGGATTGCCACAGCCGCGTCGCTAGCGCTTGCTCCGTTTCGGGTCGAAGCCGCACCGGGAATTGCGATCGCAGCCCTAAGCGTTTGACCAGCAGCGGATAAAACAAGATCACTTCATCTTGAAAAAATCCGAGTGGAGTAGACGAATCGAAGGAAAACCGCCCCCGACTGGCCGCCGTGATTCGATCGGCTAGCTCGATCCGATTGTCCCCCATGGCCGCGAAAACGAGCGCCGGGGGCAAGGGCGATGGGCGCGGTGGCGCAGGAGCGGCCTCTGCCTGCTGGCAAAATAGCTCAACCAATCGGCTCGTTTTGCCACTGCGAGTAGAGCCAACAATCCAAATGGAATCAGAAAGTACCAACGTATTTAGGGGAATCTGTTAGGGTCTGAACGGTTTAAGCAGCATAGTCTCAGATATTAGGTCAATTCTAAGCAGGCAGTTTTACAAATGACCAGAGTTGCCCAGCCCACTTAGTAACAGCGCACAGGTTAAATAAACCTGATACTTTTAATAAACAAGGTGACATTAGCCTCCCTCGGGCCAAAAAACCGACCCCATGCTCACCCGTTTTCTGGTTAGCGCAACTCTAGTAGCATCACCTCACATCACCGGTGCTCAATCCATCACACACGCATGAGAAACACGATTAATTCAGCGGTTAGGGCATACCTGCGCTTCAGCAAACGATGGCTATTCAAAACGCCCAGTCGAGCGTTAGACGATGCCTATGAAGCGGCTCTGCGGATCAAAGCCATTGAAGACACCCATTTTGGTGGGGGTAAGATTTCTTCAGAGTATGGCACCTATGGGACTAGCGTCCGCAGCTACTTCCAGTCAGAACTGCAAAAGTACCTCAATATTGCCAAAGTTCGGCTAGCAGAATTTAAAGTTAGCAGTTCGATTCTCGGGCTTTCCACCCAACCCATTACCGAAATTCAGGTAGATGAACAACCCATTGATGAATCTCGCATTAATATCATCGACCAACCTGCACTGATTCTAAAAAAACTGCGGCTGATTGATGAGGTATTGGCGCGCTATGGTGGCGATCGCTCGGGTGCAAACGCGTTGGTCGTGATGAGTGATCCTAGCCAGGTCGATGGGCGGCAGAGCAGCCGTTCTTTGACCAACCGCATGACGAGCCAAACTAGCATTTCTAATCGTTCTAGTGCTCCGGCCTCTAGCGAAGATATGGAATCGTTAGTCGATAAAACGGGCGTCCTGCCCCGCTCAATTCTACGAACAGTAGATCGAATCAAACAAGATCTTGATCCTAATGCAGAGCGCAAAGTAGTAGAAAATTTTCGCAGTTCGCAGAACAGAACCGCAACGTCGCTGCGATTTGTATTGCTGCTGGTCATTGTTCCTTTGATCACGCAACAAATTACTAAAAACTTTGTGGTGGGTCCTTTAGTTGATCGCTACAGAGCCACTAATGAAGCTGAAGTATTTCTCAATGTTGATATTGAAGAAGAAGCTCTAGATGAGCTGCACCGCTATGGGGAACGGCTGCGATTTCAGAGCTTAGTCGGAAACGCTTCTCCGATTAATGAAGAGCAGCTTAACGAAAAACTGAAGGAGAAAGCCGAAGAAATTCGCCAAGACTCTTTGGATGCCAGTAATGATGCCGTAAAAAATATCTTTTCAGATATTTTCTCTACTCTAGCGTTTGCTCTGTTGTTGCTGAACAGCAAGCGTGAAGTGGAAGTGCTCAAATCTTTTATTGATGAACTTGTTTATGGCTTAAGTGATAGCGCCAAAGCATTTATCATCATTTTGCTGACCGATATTTTTGTAGGATTTCACTCACCCCACGGCTGGGAAGTTTTATTAGAAGGAGTGTCTCGCCATTTCGGTATTCCTGAAAGTCGGGATTTTATCTTCTTATTCATTGCCACATTCCCGGTAATTTTAGACACGATTTTCAAATATTGGATTTTCCGCTATCTCAACCGAATTTCGCCGTCTGCGGTTGCTACCTATCGTAATATGAATGAATAAATTAATCGGCAGAAAAATCAATTGAATGATCAATAAACCTCCTGCAAAGTAGCCCTTTAGATAGTGCTGAGAGCAGCAAAATGCAAGAGGTCTAGCGTGTTTTTAAATGCCCAACGTGCCTTTCAATTTGGTCAAGACTGCCGATTCCGTATCGCTCACTTTAGGCTTCCCGGAGCCAAATAACCCACTACCAGCGGCGTTAGCAACATGCTCGGCTGCCGCATAGATAAACTGCTTGTATTCGCTGATCTCTTCAGGCGTGGTTTTGGTTTCTAGGGTAGACAGGGCATCGGTAATGGCGGCGATCGCCATCTCTGCTGCATTGTCGGGCGTTAAGTCTTTGGGCGCTGCTCCAGGAGAAAATGTTTTAATCGCTTCCTCAGAAAACACGCCTTGGATAATGCTGTTACTGGGATATTTTTTAGAAACTCCCACGACTTCTTTCGCTAGGGCAGTCGCCTCAATTGCAGTAGACACAATACCCATGTCTGCCACTGACACGGCAATCCCGCTTAACGTCACTGCTTTAAGTACCTTGGCGGCTTCTTCTGGAGTATAGGTAGAGGTCATTTTAGTTTCCATGGATACAAAATTTCCATCGAATCATAACATTTGAACCGATTGAATCCGAGTATCCTAAGGCGGATCTGCGATGAACCTACTCCTGTTGCCGCCGAGCCATGCGGCCATAGGCAACGATAGCAATGCCAATCATTGTGAAGGAAAACAGCGTTGTGAGAGTGCCCAGAGCATATAACGCTGGGGAGGTCACGTTAGTGGTCATCCCAAAGATTTCTAGCGGCAGGGTGTTATCTTGCCCAGAGATTAGCGATGTCCGGGTGAATTCGTCGTAGGACAGGGTAAACCCTAGAATGAAGATGCCAAACAAACTAGGCAAGATTAGTGGAAAGATGACTTCCCAAAATGTTTTGACATCACTGGCTCCTAAGTCTTTCGCGGCCTCTTCGTACGCTGGATTAAAGCGATTAAAGATGCCCAGCATAATCAAAAACGCAAATGGAACAGTCCACGTTAGATGGGCACCTAAGCCTGATGAAAACCAGTCGGTTGATAAACCTAGCACCTGAAACACAATGCCGATGCCCAAAGAGATCAAGACGCTTGGCACAATTAAGCTAGAAATGGTGAGGTAAAACACCGTGTTGGCTCCCCTAAACCGCGACCGAAAGGCCAAACCCGCGAGGACACTCACCACAATTGATAGGAACGCAATGACTAAACCTAGGAAGAGCGATCGCAAAAAAGGTTCGACAAAATTACCCACTCGCTGCTCTTGAAATACCTGCCCTAACCAATAGAAACTGAACCCCTTCATGGGGAAGGTTAACCCACCCTCAGGGCCTTGCAACGACAGAATGAAAATGCCCAGCATTGGCCCGTAGAGAAACAGCACAAACAGGCCGAAAAATGCTGCTAGTAGATAGAAGGTGAGCGATCGCTTCTGCATAGTTACCTCTACAGCTCCTTGCGAATGTCAACAACACGCAGAATGCCCATCACCAAAATCAGCGTGACTAGTAGCAGAATCACCGCATTGGCGGCAGCTAATGGGTACTGCAAACTGCCAATCTGTGTCTGAATCAATTTGCCTACCGATGCCGACTGGCCGCCGCCCATCATCCGCACCGTAACAAATTCACCCATCACCAGAGTGACGATAAAAATCGACCCGATCGCAATTCCTGGTGCCGACAATGGCAGAATAATTTCCTTAAAGGTTTGGAATCCCGACGCACCCATATCTTGAGCCGCTGTAATCAGATTCCGGTCAATCCGCATGAGGCTATTAAAAATTGGCGCAATCATAAAAAAGTTGTACAGGTGCACCATCCCTAGCACGATGGCAAAGTCTGAATACAGCAGCCACTCCACAGGCTGCTGCACCAACCCTAGATTGATCAATAGCTGGTTGACGAGTCCTTCTTTCCCCAAGACAGGCACCCACGAAATCATCCGAATGATATTCGACGTCCAAAATGGCACGGTGCAGACTAAAAACAAAATAATCTGCCAGCGCTGGCCTTTAACATAAAATGCTAAAAAGTACGCTACAAAATAACCAATAATTAAGGTAAAGAACCAGGTCAGAAATACGTACTTAAACGTATTTAGAAACGTTCTGGCTGTAACGCTAGAGGTAAAGATACTGGTGTAATTATCAAGCGTAAAAGCAGGCACCATGGAATATCCATTGAACTGCCAAAAGCTCACCAGAAAAATCATCAAAATAGGCAACACCAAAAACAGGAGAAAGATCAGAGTTTGAGGTGTTACCAGCAGATAGGTTTCTAGAACTTTCCAGCTTTTCGCCGTCATAGAGGTGCTCTGCTTAAGGGGCGTTAATTTTTACCACGTTAAAGATGATTTAAACGCTGATTTTTGCGTTTGATTTGTAGGCAATATCTAGCGTTCACACAGGACTTAAAGAACGGAAATTTAATCAGATGTAATTCCTGTGTCGGGGCTTGGCACTGCCAAGCTCCTACTTGTGTCGGGGCTAATCAGCCACGTTTTTTACCCGAGGGGCATTACGACGCAATGAACTCGTTCCACTTCTGCACTAAGTAAGTATTTTCCTTCATGGTAGAGTTCCAGCAGACAATGTTGCCAAAGCGTTCTTTAAAGGAGCCGCCATCTCGCACCGCACCTTTAGCTTCTAGCTTTTTATCGAACGGGTCGATCATGTCTTCTGCTGCGGGCTTGCCTTCATACCAGAAGTCCCACTCAGCTTGAGACATATACTTCTTGGCATTCTCTGGAGCCGCGCTGTAATAGCCCTGACGACCCAAGAAGGCACCCACCCAGCCTTCTAGCATCCAGTTCATGTATTCATAGGCGGCCTCTAGATTGATCCCCGTCAGGTTCTTTGATAGCCCAATCCCGCCGCCCCAGCCGCGATAGCCTTCTTTCATCGGAGCATAGACGCACTGCACCCCTTTCGATTTCACCGCTGTGACCGCAGGCGACCACATCGATTGCAGCACCACCTCACCCGATGCCATCAAGTTGACGGACTCATCAAACGTTTTCCAGAATGCCCGAAACTGACCGTTCTGCTTCTGTTCTTTGAGGATTTCGGTAATTTTGTCGATTTCCTCTTTGGTCATGTTGCCCTTGTCTTCAAAGGTCATCAGCCCAGACGCTTCTGCCACCATGGCGGCATCCATAATGCCGATTTGGGGAATATCCAAAATCGACGTCTTCCCCTTGAAAGCCGGATCGAATAGCTCCTTCCAGCTTTCGATTTTGCGACCCACCAGGTCGGGGCGGTAGCCTAAGGTATCCGCGTTGTATTGGAAGGGAATCAGGGTCGCAGAGTCGGTCGGGGTGGGAGAAAACTCCTTCGAGTCAGGCCCCGTGACGTACTGCACGCGGTAGGGCGCGGTGCCTTGAGATTGTTCGACTGGCAACCCTTCAAATTTGCCAATGGTAAAGAAAGACACGATTTTGTCGTAGTCCTTAATTTTTTTGATGTCGATGGGTTGCAGGTTGCCGGAGGGCACCACCAAGGGCAAGCTGAAATATTCTCCGTCAAAGATGTCGTACTGCTTGGGCTGGGAAATGGCAATCTGGTTGTTTTCTTCAGTACTCAGCGCCCGCATATCGAGCTTGAAGCCGAGATCTTCTTGTGCTTTGTCGCGGATTTCATTGATCTGCGAGACCCCCGTACCGATCAAACGCAAGGTAACGTCTTTGGTTTTGTTGGCGTTGAATTCAGGGCTTTGAGCTGGATTGTTGGGTGTTCCTACCGGAGCCTCGGAGGTTGTAGAGGCACAGCGAGCTACTGCGAAACCTGCTCCAGCAGCCAATCCAGTTTTAATCAGTTTGCGGCGAGATAGGTGAGTCATAGGTGTGATTGAGTTTAATGTGAACACTTTTTAGAAGAACTCTGCTAATGCGGCAGAAAAATGCAGTCATCGATCGCGCAGGCAACAGTCACAAGCTGCCCCTCTTGGGCTGGGTGAGCCGCCCAGTCGTGGCTCCGGGCTTTGTAGGTAACCTCCTCGCCTGTAGACTCCAGCATCAAAGACACACGGGTAATATAGCCCGTGAACTCGATTGAGGTGATGCGAGCCGTGATTTGGTTGGGAGCGCTGGAGTCGGCGGGGGGATAGGGTTGGAGGGTGAGGCGATCGCTCCGGACTGAGCAGGCTGCTGTCATCCCCACATTGGCCGCTTTGCCCCGAGTCAAAAACGTACCCACGTGCTCTACCTCTAGCCGAATCACCGCATTGCCTGCCGGATGGGGCATCCCAGTCGTCACCTCGGTGACCTTGCCGACAAAAACGTTGTTGTCCCCGACAAACCGCGCCACAAACCGAGAGGCAGGCGTGGCAAAAATTTCGGGAGGGGTGCCCACTTGGTCGATCCGCCCATGATCCATCACCACAATTTGATCGGACAGTGAAAAGGCTTCATCTTGCCCGTGCGTTACTTGAATAAAGGTCATGCCAAACTGCTTTTGTAAGCGCCGCAACTCGCCCCGCGTTTTGACCCGGAGATTTTCGTCAAGGGCACTGAGCGGTTCATCTAACAGCAGCACCTGAGGGCGAGTCACGAGGGCCCGAGCTAGCGCCGTTCGCTGCTGTTGACCGCCGCTGAGGTTTTGGGGCTTGCGATTGGCAAACTTGGAAAGGCCGACGATTTCGAGCATTTCGCCAATCCGCTGATCGCGCTCTGGCTTCGGAACGTCTTTCATTTTCAGGCCAAAATCGATATTTTCCCAGACGGTTTTGTGGGGAAACAGCGCATAGCTTTGAAACATCATAGCCGTGTTGCGTTTGGCAGGAGGCAAGTCATTGACGCGGCGATCGCCAATCAACACATCGCCGCTGGTAATGTCTTCGTGCCCTGCAATCATCCGCAAGGTCGTCGTTTTCCCGCAGCCGCTGGGACCCAGCAAGCAGCAGTAAGACCCCGCTGGGATATCCAAATTGATGCCTTCGACTGCCATAACCGAACCATACTTCTTCGTGACATTTCGCAGCGTCACCCCTGTGGCATTAGCGGCGATCGCCTGAGCAGTGGCATCCATGATCGAGGAGGGTAACGAGTTAGCCGTCGGTGCAGTGGATAGAGGTGAGTTCATAGGGGCAGGAAAGAGGGCTAAGGGCAATCCAGCTGATGGGTATTGTATGACGTTACTTAGGTCAATTGCTCTAAATATCTAAATAAATAGGTTGCACTTAGTACAGAGGGTTTTGAAGCAGTAAATTGTGTCGTAGAATACTTTTTTTGCCGAACTTTTGCTTGAACTTCTTTTAGCATTGATAGATTTGATCCAGGTGCAACAGGGTATGGAGCAACACATTTGCGCCTTGGGTACAGTGCTCAGCTGAGGTGTATTCTTCCCCAGAATGGCTGAGTCCGGCCTCACTGGGTACAAAAATCATGCCCATGTCGGTGATTCGCCCCATCTCCATGGCGTCGTGTCCGGCGCGACTGGGTAAATAGCAGTGGCTCAATCCCAACTCTTGGCAAACAGTGGTAATGGTCTGTTGAACCGAGGGTGCCGCCAAAGTTGGCTCCACACAAA
Source organism: Thermoleptolyngbya sp. (assembly GCA_043752545.1). Taxonomy (GTDB): domain Bacteria; phylum Cyanobacteriota; class Cyanobacteriia; order Elainellales; family Elainellaceae; genus CASBQJ01. The sequence continues at coordinate 1,571 of JAYUYI010000446.1, read as the reverse complement.
GAATAGAGGCCAGGTGGATCTGGGTGTGGGTGGCTGCCGCAATCACGGCCATTTCATATTGCAACTGGGTCATCATCGCCTCTAGGCACGCTTGCGATAAGTCTCGCAGATCAATCGATAGCTCTACCCGACCGGGCACAATGTTGACGGCGTTGGGTGCGACCGTGAGAAACCCTACGGTGGCGACGGGTTGGCTGGGCCTAGTCAACGCCGCTTGCTGCACCGCCAAAATCACCTGGGCGGCGGCTACTAGCGCATCTTGGCGAGCAGTCATCGGCGTTGTGCCCGCATGGTTGGCCTGTCCGGTAATGGTAATAGATTTGCGCAACATCCCCACCACTCCCTGCACAATCCCAATCTCCACGCCGTCCTGCTCTAAAACGGGGCCTTGTTCAACGTGCAGTTCCACAAACGCGGCCACTTCAGAGCGGCTTCTGCGAGCGCTAGGCAGATGATCCCAGTCGCCGCCAATGCTGTCTAAGCAGTCTTGGATAGGTTTGCCGATTTTGGGTTGATAGCGCTCCGGAGCTTCTAGCACCACGGTTCCCGCCATCCCCTGTCCCCCAATCATGCTGCTTTCTTCATCGGTAAAGATAATCACTTCAAGCGGATGCTTCAGCCGCAGGTTTTGCTCTCGCAGCGATCGCACCACCTCAATGCCAGCCAGCACGCCCAACACCCCGTCATAAGACCCTCCAGACGGCACCGTGTCAATGTGAGAACCGGTAGCTAGAGCAGGCGTGCCGGGCACCAACCCTTCATAGCGGCCAATCAAATTGCCTGCTGCGTCGGTGCGCACGCCCATCCCCGCCTCGATCATCCATTGCTGGACGCGGTAACGAGCCTGCAAATCTTCAGGAGTGAAAGCCAGCCGACAAATGTCGCCATTGGGTAACTTGCCAATTGTAGCCAGTCGGTCAATGTTTTTATTTAGGCGATCGCCGTCTACCAAAATTTTAGAAAGAACTGCCATCTCACCTTTCCTATATGCCTTAACCTGCTTTCAGTATCCCTAGCAACTGGGGCGATCGCAGTGTCCTATGTGGCAAATTCACATGTTATGTCGATACCTCGTGTACTGCATACTGTATACATTAACCACCCCGATTCGAGAAGCCATGCGCCAGCTTCAGCGGGATACCTTGATTTAGAAACCCGATAAATCTATGCGACGAGTATTCATCTGTGGCTCTGCTCTGCAAGGGCAGCCCGATCATCAAAATCTCCAATCTGCTGTCTTTTTGCGGGAAGCCAAAACCAAACCGCTCTACCGCATTCATTCCGTTGAAAATGGCTGGCACCCCGGAATTTATCAGATCGAGCAAGGTGGCGTTTCGATTCCGGGCGAGGTCTACGAAATGACGTCAGAGCAGTTTGATTATCTCAGCTCCAATGAACCGCCGCACATGTACCCCACGGATGTGATTTTGGCGGATGACGAGGTCGTGACGGCGTTTTTCTATCCTCGCGATTTGGTAGAACAGTATGGCTGGCTCGATATCTCAGAGCTGGGCGGTTGGGTGGCCTATAAGCAGGCGATCGCCCCTTAAAAATCGCAGCTCAAACCGATA
>JAYUYI010000445.1:0-4082 GCA_043752545.1 Thermoleptolyngbya sp. | reverse complement strand
GGTGAATAGAATGAGGACTTTTGAACTAGTTTTGGGGCTGTTTTGTCTGGGCAACCACTGGCAGAGCACTCTGACAGAGCAAAAAGGGCAAAATAACAAGGCAAAATAACAAAATAAGATTGGTAAAGAAATTGGGCAAATTTTCCTGCCGACCGTTCAAGATTTGCCTAGAATTAGCGAAAGGAAATCTATAAATACATCTGTATGGCTCGGCATCTGTATGGCTCAGCATGACAGGGTTGGGTGGACTCGTGAGGAAGCTCCACACACTGACAATTGGGAAGACATTCAAGCAGATATCCACGCCGATATCTCCGCAGAAGAGCCTCTGGACGTCTCACCGCCAGAACCTCTGTGGCAGCTGGTTCTCGGCCTAGGGAGTCAGCTTTTAGAGCGGCATCCCATGCTGTTTTGGAGTGGAATTTGGGTGACGCTGCTGCTAACAGCCGGAATTGCAGTGACTGAGTTAATGGATCCAGAATTGTCTGCGCGCAAACCCCTGACCTCAGCGGTGCGGGAGGAAGCCGAGGCATTACGAGCATCCGCCACTTCGGTCGAAGACCCCATATCTCCCATTTGGCTATTTGGCGCGATCGCCCTCAGCTGTGGAGTTGGCTCTCTGGTGCTGTCTCAGCACTTCAAAGAAACCAGGTCAGATTTACAGCTACTCGACGATTTCGACAATTCCTACGACTTCGACCATTCCGACAATTTCGACAATCTTGACGATTTAGCCGCAGATGAGCGACCCATTCAGGTGCTGCCCAGACCGATCGCCCCACCCTTACCGGCGGAAGCCCGACCGATCTCTCCCCTAGCGCTACAGACGGCGATCAGCCAACCGGGGGGCGATCGCCCCTCACCTCTCGGCCTCCAGTCGCAGCCGACGGTGCCGCCATTGCCGCAGATCACGCATCTCGATATCAGCCTGATGCCGGGTAACCATCAGCTACCACTGGGCGATCCCCATTTGGCCCAGGCGGCTACCCCCAAGGCTCCTGGACTCGAAGAATTAATCACGATTCAACAGCGTCGTAAAGGACGAGAAATAGAGCCTTAACAATCAGACCTTAACTTTAGTTACGCGATGTGCAACTTTCAATCGCCCTCATCCCCCTTATCTTGAATGCCCTTTGGGCTATACCCCTTTTCCCACAAGGGGAGAAGGGGAGCTAGAGTGGCTTTAAGCCTTCGGCATACATGAAAAGGGTGAGGGGGTTCGGCAAAGTTGCACATCGCGTTTAGTTTTGAGTTTTGAGTTTTGAATTGATCGCCTAACTCAAAACTTACTCGTTACTTAGAGGTGCACCCTGCGGTAAGCTAGGTAAACGGTTGAAGCCGATGACTTGCTTAACGTTTCGCTGTTTTTTGAAACACTTCTTTACAAGATGATTGCTAGCCCTCCCCGCACAATTCGCATCGCGTCCCGCAAAAGCCAACTGGCTTTGGTGCAAACCTACTGGGTTCAAGAGCAACTGCAAAACGCGTTTCCCGATCGCAAGTTCGAAGTTCATACCATGAACACCCAGGGTGACAAGATTCTGGACGTGGCGCTAGCAAAAATTGGCGACAAGGGTTTGTTCACCAAGGAATTAGAAGATGGAATGCTGAATGGCGAGACGGACTTCGCCGTGCACTCCCTCAAAGATCTGCCGACTAATTTGCCGCCAGGGTTGATCCTCGGCTGCGTGACCGAACGGGAAGACCCTGCCGATGCTCTTGTGCTGCACGAAAAACATGTCGGCAAGCAGCTCGATAGCCTGCCCGCAGGTGCCGTCATTGGCACGTCGTCTCTTCGACGGCTAGCTCAACTCCGGCATCACTATCCCCATCTCGCCTTCAAAGATGTTCGCGGCAACCTCAACACCCGCCTTGCCAAGCTCGATGCCGGTAACTATGACGCGCTGATTTTGGCCGTAGCCGGGTTGCAACGACTGGGAATGGGCGATCGCATCCACCAAGCCATCCCTGCCGATATTTCGCTGCATGCAGTTGGGCAAGGGGCGTTGGGCATTGAGTGCCGCGCCGACGATGCCGAAATCCTCACCTTGCTCAAAGTTTTAGAACATACCCCAACGGCCTACCGTTGCTATGCCGAACGGTCTTTTCTCCATGAACTAGAAGGGGGGTGCCAAGTCCCAATTGGCGTTAACACAGTCATCGCTGGCGACACCCTCACCCTCACCGGCTTAGTTGCCAGTCTAGACGGGCAAACCGTGATCCAAGACGTCGTTTCTGGTGCATCTACCCAGGCAGAGCAATTGGGAATTGAACTGGCACACAAGCTCAAAGCCAAAGGTGCTCAAGCGATCTTGGACGATATCTTTGCCACAATTCAACGCCAGTAGCTCCAGCCCGGGTTAAGCGGCTAAAATTTCCTCTCAGGCAGATTACAAAAACGTTACCGAAACTTGCTAGGGTTTTAGGTGTCAGGGTTGCCATCGCCAACCGTTAAGCGGGTGGCGGATAGCGACCGTTTGCAGTCAAGCTATTGACAGACTACTACTCCGGGGAGATTTGAGAGCACTATGCGGATTCTGTTTGTTGCGGCAGAGGCGGCTCCGATAGCCAAAGCGGGTGGCATGGGAGATGTGGTTGGAGCACTCGCTAAGATCTTGAAGAAAATGGGGCACGATGTGCGGATTTTCCTGCCCTATTACGGCTTTCTTCCCGACAAAATGGAAATCCCCAAAGAGCCAGTTTGGTCGGGTGAGGCCATGTTTCAGAGCTTTCAAGTCTATGAAGCAGTCCTGCCCGGTACCGACGTCCCGCTATATCTCTTCAGCCACCCTTCTTTTTTACCCCGGCGGATCTACGGGGGCGACGGGGAAGACTGGCGGTTCACGTTCTTTTCCAATGGCGCAGCAGAGTTTGCCTGGAACTATTGGAAGCCCGATATTATTCATTGCCACGACTGGCACACGGGCATGATCCCCGTCTGGATGCATCAATCGCCTGACATTGCGACAGTATTTACCATTCACAACCTAGCCTATCAAGGACCCTGGCGCTGGCGCTTGGAGAAAATGACCTGGTGCCCGTGGTACATGCAGGGTCACAACGTGATGGCAGCGGCACTGCAATTTGCCGATGCGGTGACGACCGTGTCCCCCACCTACGCAGAGCAAATTAAAACGATAGAGTACGGCGAATCCCTAGAAGGGCTACTGTCCTTTATCGGTGGCAGAATGTCAGGCATTCTGAATGGGATTGACATGGAGTTGTTTAACCCCGCCACCGATCGCCAAATTGTGCAACCCTTTTCGGTAGACACGATTGAGCAACGCTATACCAATAAAATTGCGCTGCAAGAAGAGCTGGGTTTAGAGATAAATTCACAAGCATTCTTGTTGGGCATGGTGACGCGCCTGGTTGAGCAGAAGGGTCTAGATTTGATTATCCAGATGCTCGATCGCTTTATTGCCTATACAGATGCTCAGCTAGTCGTACTAGGAACGGGCGATCGCTACTATGAAACCGAACTTTGGCAAATTGCCTCACGCCATCCCGGTCGCGTTGCGGTTTATCTGCTGCATAACGATACCCTGGCCCGACGCGTCTATGCTGGCACCGATGCTTTCTTGATGCCGTCGCGGTTTGAACCTTGTGGCATCAGTCAAATGATCGCCATGCGCTATGGATCGGTGCCGATCGTGCGCCGCACAGGTGGCTTAGTAGACACGGTCACCCACAATGATCCGAACAACCACACCGGAACTGGCTATTGCTTCGATCGCTACGAACCCCTCGACCTATATACCTGCATGGTGCGCGCCTGGGAAGGCTACCACTACAAAGACAAATGGCAAGAACTCCAAAAACGCGGCATGGAGAAAGATTTTGCCTGGGATCACTCTGCCCAAGACTATGTGAAGCTCTATCGGCGAATTAAGGGCTTCCCAGAGGTAGAACCCGCACCCACACCTGTAGAGACCGCACCCCCGTCCAAAGAAATGGTGGCGTAGGCATGAGTAAATTTTGAGTTTTGAGTTTTGAGTTAGTTAGACAGCCAACTCAAAACTCAAAACTCAAAATTTAGAACTCTCTTATGGCGTCTGCACCCGCAGCCGCCATTCTTTTCC
>JAYUYI010000444.1:0-9811 GCA_043752545.1 Thermoleptolyngbya sp. | reverse complement strand
GCTTGATTGGTCAAGGTAACTTTAGATGCTTTAGCAATCTCTACGCAAGGCTCAGGAGTAGTCAAAATTGCAGCAGCAGACTCAGCTACAGCTTCAGACGTTGACAGTGTGGCAGTCACAGCCACTTCTTTAGGCTCTAAGAAGGATTCTAATCCGGCAGCCGCTAGCTTAGAGTCAGAAAATCTTAAGCGCTCGATTTGGTTTTCCTTGTTTTGCAGCTCTCGGCGCAGAACTGACATTTCATCTTCAGCGTGACCTAGCTTACGAGACGAGTGACTCCAGCTCATCATTGCCATACTAGCTACACCCGCACCCAAGCTGAGGACAGTTGCCAACCCTACGTATGGTCCTGCCAGTTCCTTAATTTGCCCAGCAAACATGGGCTGCTCGTCTAATTGAATGGTCAGAGGCTGAGAACCCATTGCAGCTAGAGGAAACGTGGCAGCAGAGAAAACAGTGGCTGCGAACAAAGAAGAGGCGAGGAGGTGACGAGGAAAGCTCATAGTTCAGAAACCCAACAACAACATTAAATCACTGACCGAGGAAGGTACAGGCAGAACACGTTGTGATTTTTCTAACTAGTCAAGCGTCTTGCTTAAGTAAGCTCTTGGTAGTTAGGTGCACTCATTTGTCTGCTGTGAATACAAGTTAACCTGCCTTGATGGAGCATGTGGTGTCGATTCTGTAAAGACCGATAGTCTATGCTTAAAGCTCAAGTGAACTTTGCAATTCCCAATTTAGAACATGCCTTTTAATACCTAGAAGTCAGTATTTTTTCTATGCGTGTACTATTTTATAAATATAAGCTACAAAACAACAGACTATTTTGAAAAAATCAGTGAATAGCCTAGCTGGCATAGCTTTTCCAACCGTGTATATACTGAGAATATAGATAGATTTGCTATTCAAATTCCAAAACTTGACTGAGATCATACGCTAAACAGACTTAAATTTATTCGCTATAAAAGTATCAAATAAAAGTAGAACTGAGGCTGAATAAGTAATTAAAAATATTTCGTTCTTAAATAGGCTTTTAGAAGAATCCGGATCAAATTTGTTTACTTTATGTCAACTTCAAAAGAGCTTTAAAGCAGCTTCAACAATCCGGGATATGGTTGGAACTGTATGTATAAGAAAGCGGTCAAACAGAATCAGGTAAATGAACTTGTATTCATCGTCCTGTATTCTTCATGATGTATTTGTGTCGAGGGAACCCAAAATGAGCGTCAGATTATTTGCAATGTTGCAAAGTCGGCTTGGAAAACAGCCACGCCCTGTAGCAACTGAGCGTGAGGGGTTCTGGTCTTTCTGGCAAGGGCAGCTGGGTCTAGGAAGACGGCAGAGACGAGTAATAGCCTACTTCTTGGCAGCGCTTATTTCTGTAACATTCATATTTCGGATCTTGCCGCCAATGATTAGTGTGGCAAACGCAGCAACTGTTGTCCAACCGCCTTTGTCTACCCGAGGTGCAGAGATTATTGACAGTCAGGGACAAACAGTATTGCTCAGGGGAGTTAATTGGTTCGGCATAGAAACAGATATGCATGTGCCCCATGGGTTATGGGAGCGCGACTACAAACAGATGCTGTCTCAAATTAAAGGTTTGGGATATAACGTAATTCGCTTACCCTACTCACTACAGTCACTACGCTCCACCAACATTAGTGGCGTGAACTTTTCTCTGGGCGGGAATGCAGAGTTTCAGGGTAAAACGCCTCTAGAAATCATGGATCTAGTGATTAAAGAGGCCGAACGTCAGGGGTTAATGATTCTGCTCGATAGCCACCGCTTAAACGATCAACGCATCCCAGAGCTGTGGTACGGCGATGGCTTTACCGAAGCAGACTGGATTCAAACCTGGACAATGTTGGCCAATCGCTATAGAACCCAAAGGAATGTAATCGGGGCTGACTTGAAAAATGAACCCCACGGTTCAGCTAGTTGGGGAACGGGCGATCGCGCTACCGATTGGCGGTTGGCAGCTGAGCGCGCTGGTAACGCCGTTCTAGCCGCTAATCCAAACTGGCTCATTGTGGTAGAAGGGGTTGAGCGCAATGTCCCTGGGCAACGCCTCCCGATCCACTGGTGGGGTGGCAATTTAGAAGGGGTACGAAACTATCCAGTTCGGATTTCTAATGCCAGAAAGCTAGTGTATTCTCCCCATGAATATGGAGCAGGTGTGTTTGACCAATCTTGGTTCTCGGAGTCCACATTCCCCCAGAACTTAGACGCTCGTTGGGAAACAGGGTTCAACTATATTGCAACACAGGGAATTGCGCCAATTTTTATTGGAGAGTTTGGCGGGCGATTAGTAGACGATCGCTCTAAAGAGGGGATCTGGCAGCGCCGCTTTGTGAGCTTTATCAATCAGAAAAAGCTGAGTTTTTCCTACTGGAGCTGGAATCCAAATAGTGGAGACACCGGTGGTATTTTGAGCGACGACTGGCGAACCATTCAGGCCGCGAAGCAACAGCTGTTAAATCAGCTGTTACCCGTGCCGGGGATTGGTTCATCGTCTAGTCCCAGCCCGTCGCCCAGCCCGTCGCCCAGCCCGTCGCCCAGCCCCTCGCCTAGCCCGTCGCCTAGCCCGTCGCCTAGCCCATCGCCCAGCCCATCGCCCAGCCCATCGCCCCCGCCCCCGCCCCCGGCTACTTCTGGGCTGAGAGTAGTTCTGTCAATGCAGTCTGACTGGCAGGCAGGATTTTGTTCGGGAATTCGGGTTACAAACGCGGGCACAACCGCCGTCCGCAATTGGCGAGTCCTGTTTGATATGAATCAGGCGGTAGTTAACCAAAGCTGGAATGGTACTTTTACTCGGCAGGGTTTGCGGCATACAGCCATGCCCCCCAGCTGGGTACAGACCCTACAACCAAGCCAGTCTGTTGATATGGGATTCTGCGCTACGAAGCAAGGTGCTGATTATCTACCTCGAAATGTAATTACCACCGCTTCATAACGGTCGTGATTTTCGCTGAGAGGGCTTCGGTGATCTCAGTGCCGTGAGATCAAAAAATGGTCTAAGTAATCCTTAAAGCAGGGCGTAGGACGTAGCTCCCACGTCCTGCTTTTATCAGCCTTTCAAAAGAATTTTCATTTTTTCCTCGAAAAGGCTGCTAACGATTAGCATGAGTAGAATTAAACGCTGGATATAGATTCGTGGAGAAAGCTGTCGCCCCCCAAAATCGGACCTTAAAACTCACAGAAGAGGAGCGATCGCATTACCTCAGCTCTCTACTCAATCTCACAAAGAAGGCTGAATCGGCAGAAATTCTCAATCGCACGATTTGTCAAGACATATTTGAGGTACTAGATTGGCTACCCCATGGGTTTGTAGATCTACTATTTGTAGACCCGCCCTACAATCTCAGTAAGCAGTTTAATCAGCAGAGTGTAAAACGGCGATCGCTGCGTGAATATACCGACTGGCTCGACAGTTGGCTGTCTCGGCTAGTTCCAGTGTTAAAGCCCACAGCGAGCATTTACCTATGTGGCGATTGGCAATCCTCTCCAGCGCTGTATGAAGTCGCGTCGCGCTATTTCCATGTCCGCAACCGGATTACTTGGGAACGAGAAAAAGGTCGCGGCGCTCAGGCAAATTGGAAAAATTGCTCAGAAGATATCTGGTTTTGTACCTTGTCGCAGTCGTACTATTTTGATGCCGATGCGGTACAGCTCAAGCGCCGAGTTTTGGCACCCTACACTCAAAATGGCGAACCCAAAGACTGGAGCCGCAGCGCTGAGGGCAACTTTCGGCTGACGGCACCTTCTAATCTATGGACAGACCTGACCATTCCCTTCTGGTCAATGCCCGAAAATACCGATCACCCAACCCAAAAACCAGAAAAGCTTTTAGCCAAAATAATTTTAGCTAGTGCTCCTCCCCAGGGAGTCGTATTAGATCCATTTCTGGGCTCTGGGACAACGTCTGTAGTTGCCAAAAAACTGAATCGCCAATTTGTGGGAATTGAGTTAGACACCTACTATGCCTGTTTGGCCGAGAAACGGCTAGATTTAGCGACAGGCGATCGCCAAATCCAAGGCTATTGCGATCGCGTCTTCTGGGAGCGAAATACATTGCAAAACCAGCGGCGCAAGCAAAGTATTTCACCCAAAAAATAGAGGTGCAGGCAGAAAATCTGTCAACACCTCTAAAAACCAATAAAAGTTTAAATTTCTTTATCAATTTCCAAGCCGAGGCTAAACCACTTAGCTCAAACCACTTAGCTCAAGATATTGAAGCGTCCTTACTTGGACTTGCCACTTTCACGGCTAGCCGTCTGAATGTAAAGAATTAACAGAAAAACGGTCGGAACCAGCACAAACAAAAGGCTGGCAACAAACCCAAGATCATTAACTTGCATGAGACTTAGCCTCTCAAATTACATCTAAAAGTTACACCGAGACTGGCAAACCTCATACTTCAAGAATACCACTAGAGGGAAAACGAACTTTGCGTCTTCAAGATTCGTTTGAGGAAACGATCACCCAGTCATCCCTTTAACATAGAGCTGGCTGGGGACTGCCGTTCTCCTGACGCTCAGAACGCTTGGCTACATCAGGCGATGGTTTAACTAGCGATCGATGAGTTTGGGTCAATCCGATCGGCCTGGGGTTCATAATTGACCGTCTCGCCCGGTTTTGGCTTGGTCACCACCGAAACCGAGCCATTTACAATCGTTTGGCACGCAAGGCGGTAAGTGGCAGGCTTCTTCTTCAGCTTGCGATCTTCAACGTCAGTCCGGGGTGAAAGATTCTCCATCCCGTCTACGATCTCCACCACACAAGTGCCGCATTGACCGTATCCCCCGCAATTCATCATCTTTCCCCTAAAGGTATAAAGGTCGATACCGTTTTCAAGCGCCTTAAATCTTAAATTTTCTCCATCGGCAGCAACAATTTCTCGATTTTCTTTAACAAACTTAATGTTAGCCATATTCCTTGGTATTCCTAAGCTTTAAGCCCCACGCCAATAACCATGCTTGCATTCAACCCCAAGCGATGGTTACATTTATTTATATACTTTCATTTTTACAATTGCATTGTCAACTTGTCTAAAAGGACTCTATTTGAGCCGTCAAATAAAGGTATTTCTAGATAGAGAGGCATCTCTAGAGAGGCTTGATCTGGTAATCTTACTAGTATCTAGCAGCTTAATAAAAAGCTCAAGACGGCATTGAAACGTATAGGAGGCGCGTAGTCAATGGGATTACCCTGGTATCGCGTACACACAGTTGTTCTAAATGACCCAGGCCGACTGATTGCTGTACACCTCATGCACACTGCTTTGGTCGCGGGTTGGGCTGGCTCTATGGCTCTCTATGAGCTAGCGGTCTATGACCCTACCGATCCAGTCCTGAACCCCATGTGGCGTCAGGGCATGTTTGTGATGCCCTTCATGTCCCGATTGGGTGTAACCCAGTCTTGGGCAGGATGGAGCGTCACGGGTGAAGCAGCAATCAACCCTGGTTTTTGGTCTTTTGAGGGCGTCGCCGCTGCTCACATTGTGCTCTCAGGTCTACTATTTTTGGCAGCTTGCTGGCACTGGGTTTACTGGGATCTAGAACTATTCAGAGATCCTCGCACAGGCGAACCTGCCCTAGATCTTCCCAAGATGTTCGGCATTCATCTATTTTTGTCTGGTCTACTCTGCTTTGGATTTGGCGCATTTCACCTGACTGGGCTGTTTGGCCCTGGCATGTGGGTGTCCGATCCATACGGATTAACTGGAAGTCTTCAGCCAGTAGCTCCATCCTGGGGGCCAGAGGGATTTGATCCGTTCAATCCAGGTGGGATCGTCGCTCACCATATTGCAGCTGGCGTGGTTGGTATTATTGCGGGTCTATTTCATCTCACCGTTAGACCTCCTGAGCGGCTTTACAAAGCGCTGCGGATGGGGAACATTGAAACCGTGCTCTCTAGCAGTATTGCTGCCGTCTTTTTTGCAGCATTTATTGTGGCAGGAACCATGTGGTACGGCAGTGCCGCAACTCCAATTGAACTGTTTGGCCCCACTCGCTATCAATGGGATAGCGGCTATTTTCAAACAGAACTCAGTCGGCGCGTTGATGTCGCTCTTGCCGATGGCAAGAGTTCTGTAGAAGCTTGGGCTGCCATCCCTGAGAAGCTTGCCTTCTATGACTATGTCGGCAACAACCCCGCCAAAGGTGGTTTGTTCCGCACAGGTGCCATGGACAAAGGTGATGGCATTGCTCAAGGCTGGTTGGGACATCCCGTATTCAAAGATGCTGAAGGTCGCAACCTAACGGTTCGTCGAATTCCCAACTTCTTTGAGAACTTCCCAGTTATTTTGACGGATAGCGATGGCGTTATTCGAGCCGACATTCCGTTCCGTCGAGCTGAGTCGAAATACAGTTTTGAGCAAGTTGGTGTAACTGCTACCTTCTACGGGGGTGCTTTGGGGGGTCAAACCTTTAAAGATCCAGCGTTAGTGAAACAGTATGCCCGTAAGGCGCAGCTAGGGGAGCCATTTGAATTCGACAAAGAAACCTTAAATTCTGATGGCGTGTTTCGTACTAGCCCTCGCGGTTGGTTTACATACGGCCATGCTGTGTTTGCACTTCTATTCTTCTTTGGCCACATTTGGCATGGTTCCCGCACCATCTTCCGAGATGTGTTTGCTGGGATTGACCCTGAATTGTCTGAAGAGCAAGTGGAGTGGGGTTTCTTTGCGAAGTTAGGTGACAAGTCTACTCGGCGCAAAGAGCCTGTTTAGAATTCGCTGCTAGTTTTGAGAGATGTTCCACTAAATTCAGTTTTGGGTTGGTGGAACATCTCCCAAGCTTTGGTCTACCAGGATAGATAAAAGTTGTTTTTTGTGGCCTAAGGTCAAAAGCAATCAACTTTTCAGAAAATTTCTCAGTTTGTTTGTACAGTGTAAGTATGCTGGCAATTAAGGAGCTTAGGTTATGGAAAGCTTGATTTACGTTTTTCTCCTGATTTGCACTCTGGGGCTTCTTTTCTTTGCGATCGCTTTTCGTGAAGCACCTCGGATTACCAAAGACTAAATCTTTGGGCTTAGCTATCCTAGGTTTCCAACCTTGAAGTTACATCCTTGACGTTAGATTGAATATCTGATTTCTTCTGAGCTACTAATGAAATTATCTAACTAATCTATTTAGTTAGATAAATCTAGTTAGTAGCTCAGTTTCTTATTTTCAAAATTGCAGTATGATTGCAGTGCTAAAGATAGCGTCTTAATTGCCCAAGTCTATCAATAGCAGATATTGATCTAGATCGCCCAGAAGGCTTTCCTCATGAGATGTCCGTTCTGTCAATTTCCTGATAATAGGGTTCTAGAGTCGCGCTCCGCCGAATCTGGTCAAAGTGTCAGACGACGGCGAGAGTGCCTCCAGTGTGAACGCCGTTTTACTACCTACGAACGAATTGAATTTGTTCCAATTGTAGTAATTAAACGAAATGGCGATCGCGAGTCATTTGATCGCTCTAAAGTGCTGCGAGGGATTATGCGTGCCTGCGAAAAAACAGGTGTTTCACCCGTAGAGTTAGAAAACTTGGTCGATGAAATCGAAGCAGAACTGCAACAGCGCGCTGTCCGAGAAGTCCCAAGCTACGAAATTGGAGAGCTGATTTTGCAGCGTCTGCAAACCCTTAACGAGGTAGCGTACATTCGTTTTGCATCTGTTTATCGACAGTTTCGAGGCATTCGCGATTTTGTAGACACGCTCAACCACCTGCAAAGCACCGCTATAGCCTCCGCAGACTCCAACATCAATGAATTTGTTGCTCAAGAGGAAGAAAGAGAAACGTCTACCCCTTCAATCCTGCATTAGAAATTAGGCTCACAGTAACTCTACTGGCACAGCCTTAAAAAGCAGCTTGACGATGAGAATTAAGAAAAATTCTTGAAAATATATCTTTCAGGTCTGCCTCTGAGGTATATTGGATCTCCTAGGGTCAATATGACTATATGACTCGGATGTGAATCTCTTACGACAGAGGCTTTGACTAGAGACCTTGACTCAGCCCCTCTAGGGTGCACAGTCGCCAGAGATGGTGTGCATTTGAAGGAGAACTCAACTAATACGACGGAGACGAACACTAGGAAACGATAAGCATGGTCAATCAGGAAAAAGCAGATATTGGGTTTACTCACGAAGATTTTGCCGCTCTTCTCGACCAGTACGACTATCACTTTAATCCCGGCGATGTGGTGGCAGGGACCGTGTTTAGTTTGGAACCGAGAGGCGCTCTGATTGACATTGGCGCTAAAACGGCGGCTTACATTCCTATCCAGGAAATGTCAATCAACCGGATTGACAACCCCGAAGAGGTTCTTCAATCCAACGAAACTCGAGAATTCTACATTCTGACGGATGAAAACGAGGAGGGTCAGCTCACCCTTTCTATTCGTCGAATTGAGTATATGCGCGCCTGGGAACGGGTAAGGCAGCTACAAACCGAAGATGCAACCGTTCGCTCTGCCGTGTTCGCGACCAACCGTGGTGGTGCATTAGTGCGAATAGAAGGATTGCGTGGATTTATCCCTGGTTCTCATATCAGCACTCGCAAGCCCAAAGAAGATTTAGTGGGTGAAGATCTTCCCCTCAAGTTCTTAGAGGTAGACGAAGATCGCAACCGTCTTGTGTTGAGTCATCGTCGGGCGCTAGTTGAGCGCAAGATGAATCGATTGGAAGTCGGCGAAGTGGTGATCGGGACAGTTCGTGGTCTCAAACCCTACGGTGCCTTCATCGATATTGGCGGCGTCAGTGGATTGCTGCACATCTCTGAGATTTCTCACGATCACATCGACACCCCTCATAGCGTCTTCAACGTGAATGATGAAGTGAAGGTGATGATTATTGACTTAGATGCAGAGCGGGGACGAATTTCTCTCTCAACCAAGCAATTGGAGCCAGAACCTGGCGACATGGTTAAGAATCCTGAGATCGTTTACGAAAAGGCAGAGGAAATGGCTGCCCGCTATCGTGAGAAGATGCTTCAACCTCCAGCAGCGGCTGAAGTTCCGACTGAGGCATCGGCTGAGGCATCAATTGAAGCCTCGGCTGAAGCATCAATTGAAGACTCGGCTGATGCCTCAATTGAAGCATCAATTGAGGCATCGACTGAGGCATCAATTGAAGTTAGTGCTGAGGAGCCTCTGGAAGAAGAGGAGCCGATTCTTGCAGCAGACTAGTTCTGAATCTGATTAGAACATGCATGTTCTGACTCGATCAGACTAAATGGCTAGGAAAGAGGGTCAACACCCTCTTTTTTAGTGGATTGTTTTTTGGTCAAACCTACTGACAATCAACGCTACTAATAACAGTCGTAATCATTGCTTTCTTGGGAGAACTCTTTTGGTTAACATCCGATGCCAAGATACGACGTTTTCTGGCATAGAGGCCATTATCTTTGATAAAGATGGCACTCTGGCAGATTCTGAATCGTTTTTGAGGAACCTAGGCCAGCGGCGATCGCGTCTGATTGATGCCAAAATTCCAGGGGTACAAGAGCCTCTGCTGATGGCGTTTGGGATTGAGGGGGATCGGATGAACCCAGCAGGGTTAATGGCGATCGGCACCCGGCGCGATAACGAAATTGCATCAGCCGCCTACGTTGCGGAAACCGGACGAGATTGGATAGAGTCGCTGCAACTAGTACAGGCAGCGTTTGCCGAAGCCGATCGCTATGTTCCTCACAAAGCAGACCATACTCCCCTATTCGCCGATAGTTTAGACACACTTCAGCGGTTAGCGATAGCAGACGTCAAGATTGGCATCCTCTCCGCCGATACGTCTGACAACGTCCTTAACTTCGTTAAACGGTACGA
>JAYUYI010000443.1:0-1499 GCA_043752545.1 Thermoleptolyngbya sp. | reverse complement strand
CACCGTCTCAGCAATTCATTGAACGGTTTGAGCGAGGCTATGCCAAGGTGATCGTGGTGGTGGGAATTCTGCTGACGCTGTGCCCGCCATTGCTGTGGCATTGGACGTGGGAAACCACGATTTACAGAGCGCTAATTTTTCTGGTGGTGGCGTCTCCCTGCGCGCTGATGGCAGCGATTATGCCGACGCTGCTGTCTGGGATCGCCAACGGAGCCAGACAGGGCATTTTGTTTAAAAATGGGGCGCAACTAGAGCAAATGGGGCAAGTGCGGGCGATCGCCTTCGACAAAACTGGCACCCTCACCACCGGACGGCCTGAAGTCCACGCGGTGTTCCCCGCTGCGGGTCATTCAGACGCCGACGTTCTACGGGTGGCCGCTGCCCTAGAGGCATACTCGGAACATCCGATTGGGCAAGCGATTTGCCGCTATGCCACGGGTCGGGTTTCCCTGGCAACTGTGACGGCGGTGCAGGCGGCTCCAGGACAGGGAATTACTGGACAGCTAGAGCAGCAATCCGTTGCAGTGGGGCACTATAGTTTTGTGCAGCACCGCCTAGCAGAATTCCATCCGACGCGATTAGATACTGCCCAGCCCAGTTCGCTCCAGGATTTGTCAGACCCGGCTCAAGCTCATCCTCAGCTCGATCCAACCCTGCTCGATCCGACCCTGCAATCCCAAGCGCTCCAACTCCAGCAGTCTGGCAAAACGGTCGTGTGGGTCATTCAATCCAACCAGATGTTAGGACTGATTGCGATTGCCGATCAGGTGCGGCCAGATGCCGCTCGGGCGATCGCCGATCTCAAACGGCTCGGGATTCAACATTTGATTATGCTGACCGGAGATAACCAAGAAACAGCCCACAGTGTAGCTGAGGCCGTTGGCATCTCCCAGGTACACGCAGAACTCTTACCAGAACAGAAGCTCCACTTGATCCGAAAACTCCAGCAGCGTTACGGAGCGGTAGCCATGGTGGGTGACGGGATTAATGATGCTCCGGCGTTGACGCAGGCAACTGTGGGGATTGCCATGGGAGCCGCAGGCAGTGATGTCGCCCTTGAAACCGCAGACATTGTCCTCATGACCGATCGGCTGGAGCGGATTGCAACCGCTATTCAGCTGGGGCGGCGATCGCAGCGCATTGTCAAACAAAATATCGTGTTTGCCCTGAGCTTTATTGTGCTGTTACTCGTCGCCAATTTTGCTGGCGGCATCACGCTACCCCTGGGCGTGATTGGTCATGAAGGGTCAACGGTTTTAGTGACTCTCAGCGGGCTGCGATTGCTCAGATCCTAATTTGTGCACCTAGCCGCAACGGATAAACCGCTCAGGCAGTCAGCCGGAGCGGTTTTCCACACATTGAGTAAAAGCACCATAAGTAGCCCACCGTAAACCTTCAACTTAGATCAAACACGGTTCTTAGAATGCTCCGTTGCGGTTAAAAACAGCCCCAATCGTTTGTAACACTAGCGTCATGTCATAGCCAACGGACCACTTTTC
>JAYUYI010000442.1:0-4103 GCA_043752545.1 Thermoleptolyngbya sp. | reverse complement strand
CCAAATCATCTAGCGAGGATGTGAAGTCGTTGCTGTCCGTTAAGCCATCTCTGCCGGTCGCCTCAGAGACGCCAAAATCATTGGCGATCGCCTCTTCCAGTTCGCTATCGTCTGGGAAGCCAAAATCGGCATTAGACAGGGGGGCGATCGCCGCCTCGTCAAACTCCTCAAACTCCAAATCGTCTAAGCCTAAGTCTTCTGGCCCCGAGGGTTCAAATTGGCTTTCTGATGCCGACTCGACAGCACTAACAGCACTCTCTGAAGCAATTTCAGGCGGCTCTGTAGGCAAGTCCACCTCTGGCAAGTCCACCTCTGGCAAGCCCACCGCTGCCTCTACCAAAGGTGCAGCTGCCGGGCGGAATGGAGGCAGGGGCGGAGGGGCAGGGCGCAGGGGCAGGGCTAACGGCAATAAATCTGGTGCCACCGACGGTAGCTTTTCGGGGGACGTCGGATCGGGGGGCGTCGGATCGAGCGCGGCGGCATCAGCCGGAACGTCCAAAATGATTTCATGCACCCAAGCCGGAAAGCTAGCTCCAATCTGCCGCCCTACAACCTTGATCGACTGAATCGATTTGATCCCCAAATTACCAATGCCGTTTTGCACAAATGCAGTCAATGCCTGCCGATTGGGCACCTGCTCGGCTTCTAGAGCCACGCGCAAACAGCTGCCTTGCAGTTCCACATCGGCAGTCATGCCTCTGGGCTGTAAAGACCGATTCATCAGGGTCGCGATCGCCTGAGGGTCTCCCTGCTTCGCGAGTTCTAGAAGGTTCGTTTGTGTCATAACTCAGTCCAGTTGATTCATCGCGTGATTAACTTTTGCTCTACGATACTTGGAGATAGCTTGAGCGGATCGTTTTTTTATCCAGCAATTTCGTTGCAAGCTGCCCGCTCTGGGCAAATTAAGCCGATTAAACAAATTGTTAAGCAAATTCAAAGTAGATACGTTAATCCATCAATTTAGTTCAGGGACATCCCCAGAATAGGCATTTTTTAGACTTGCGGCTCTAGGTTCCAAGATCCAAATCTTATATCGCTTGTTGTACAGGTGCCACAAGGATTTGAGTTTGCCATTGGTTTAAGTTGGTTTAAGTCGAGCGAATCTTACCATAGAAGATTCTTTAGATTCTTTGCCGCAGATGCTGTTCTGCTAGCCAATCGGCTCCGGGCGCTGTCTTTTTGCCGTTTAACTTTGTCAACTTATTTGCCAGCTTCCGTTTATCAGCTTTTCGTTTGTTAGCCTTTCACCCGTTTTTGTCAGCCTTATGAGTATTGGATATCTGGCCCTTGTTCTTCACGCTCACTTGCCCTTCGTGCGGCATCCCGAGAGCGATTATGTCCTTGAGGAAGAATGGCTATTCGAAGCCATCACCGAAACTTACGTGCCCCTATTGATGATGTTTGAGGGGCTAAAGCGGGACGGGGTGGACTTTAAGCTAACGATGAGCATGACCCCTCCACTAGTGGCCATGCTACGCGATCCCTTGCTCCAAGAGCGCTATGATAGCCACCTAGCTCAGCTAGAAGAACTGGCTGAGATGGAGATCGATCGCAACAGCCACAACGGGCATCTGCGCTATTTGGCCGAACACTATGCCGAAGAGTTCAATACCGTCCGACAGTTCTGGGAACGCCACAACCACGATTTAGTAGGCGCGTTCAAGCAATTTGTCGATACCAACAATCTAGAAATTATTACCTGCGGCGCGACGCATGGCTATCTGCCGTTAATGAAAATGTACCCAGAGGCGGTCTGGGCGCAGATTCAAGTGGCGTGCGAAAGCTACGAAGAAAGCTTTGGGCGATCGCCTAAAGGCATCTGGCTGCCCGAATGTGCCTATTATGAAGGAGTAGAGCGGATGCTGGCCGATGCCGGGTTGCGCTATTTCATTACCGATGGTCACGGCATTCTCTACGCTCGACCTCGGCCTCGATTTGGCACCTATGCCCCGATCTTTACCGAAGCAGGTACGGCTGCCTTTGGCCGCGATCACGAATCATCTCAGCAGGTGTGGTCCTCGGAAGTGGGGTACCCCGGCGCGGCTGAATATCGCGAGTTCTACCGCGATTTGGGCTGGGATGCGGAGTATGAATACATCAAGCCCTACGTGATGCCGAATGGCCAGCGCAAAAACGTGGGGATTAAGTACCACAAAATCACGGGTAAGGGATTAGGGCTGAGTGATAAAGCGCTATACGATCCGTACTGGGCGCGGGAAAAGGCGGCTGAACATGCCAGCAACTTTATGTATAACCGGGAGCGCCAGGTGCAGCACCTGCACGGTATCATGCAGCGTCCGCCGATTATTGTGTCGCCCTACGACGCCGAGCTGTTTGGCCATTGGTGGTATGAAGGGCCTTGGTTTATCGACTACCTGTTCCGCAAGTCGTGGTTTGACCAAAGCACCTATGAGATGACCCACCTAGCCGATTACCTGCAGACCAATCCCCAGCAGCAGGTGTGCCGCCCATCGCAATCGAGCTGGGGCTACAAAGGCTTCCATGAATATTGGTTAAACGAAACAAACGCCTGGATTTATCCCCATCTGCATAAAGCCACAGAACGGATGATTGACCTAGCGCGGCGAGAACCCGCTGATGATTTGGAGTGGCGCGCCCTCAACCAAGCCGCCCGAGAGCTGCTGCTGGCTCAATCGTCGGATTGGGCGTTCATTATGCGCACCGGCACAATGGTTCCCTACGCCATCAGACGGACGCGATCGCACCTGATGCGATTCAACAAACTGCGCGATGACCTGCTAGAAGGCAAAGTTGATTCGGGCTGGCTGCAAAAGGTAGAAGCGATCGACAATATCTTCCCCAACGTGAACTATCGGGTCTACCGACCGCTGTAAGACCTCGCCAGAGCCTACTTAGGAACGGAAATTAAATAAACTGCAATTCCTGTGGGATGGGCATCTTGCCCGTCCGGGCGGGGACGCCTACCCACACTTTATTTAATCTGCGATCCTTAGGGCATTGTGCAAAGAGCTTTGATTTCTTGCCTGCAAAACATCCGAGAAATCAAAGCTTTACACTAGGATTTAACCTGCATTCTTTTACCTCTGTCCTGTGTCCAACCCCGAAGCTCTGCGTGATCTGCTCAATGCCGTTGCTCAAGGACAAGTCAGTCCTGACTTAGCCCTCGACAAGTTAAAACACTTCGACTTTGAGCCAGTCGGCGATTTTGCCAAAATTGACCATCATCGCACCCTGCGAACGGGCTTCCCAGAAGCCGTGTGGGGTGCTGGGAAAACGCCCGACCAAATCGTGCAAATTGTGGAGGTGATGCGTCAGCGTAGCCCAGTTGTGATGGTGACGCGGGTAGAACCAGATGTCTATGAGGAGCTGCGATCGCGGATTCCAGCGCTAATTTATTACCAGATGGCCAAAATTTGTGCGATCGCCCCCCTCAACTTGGTGCCCCACCGTCCCGGTACCATTACCCTGCTGTCTGCAGGCACCGCTGATTTGCCCGTTGCCGAAGAAGCCGCTATCACAGCCGAGCTGTCTGGCTTTCGCGTTGAGCGATTGTGGGATGTCGGGGTGGCAGGCATTCATCGCCTGTTAAACAACCGCCATGTGATTCAATCTGCCGACGTGCTGATTGTCGTGGCGGGCATGGAGGGAGCACTGCCCAGCGTTGTCGCCGGATTGGCAGATTGCCCGGTGATTGCCGTTCCGACTAGCGTTGGCTACGGAGCCAGCTTCAACGGCTTAGCCCCCTTGCTTACCATGCTCAACTCCTGTGCCGCTGGGGTTGCTGTTGTTAATATCGACAACGGCTTTGGAGCCGCTATTTTGGCTGGACAAATTTTACGAACTGCCCAAAAAGTAGACCGCTCTTCGGCAGGATAAAGGCAGAAATCACCGCCAATTTAATCGCTTATTCTCAGTGGTATCCGTTAATTTACCCGTTGAAGCCTATGTCCTAGAAGGGTTAATCTATCTAAGTCATCAAGAGGATGCTCATGCCTACTACACCCTGCCACATCATTGTTGAGGGCAACCCAGTCGTGATCTTTGCCAGTCGGAATGGTAGCCCTGAACGAGTGCTGCCGATTTTGACTCCCTTTTTAGATACCTTTTGGCAGGAGCGCGAT
>JAYUYI010000441.1:0-4103 GCA_043752545.1 Thermoleptolyngbya sp. | reverse complement strand
CTGTGTTGTCGCTGATGGTGATCATCTTGAATGCCGTTTCTAAGGCATTAACTTGGATCCCCGGCTCTTGATATTGCAGTTCACCTGACCCCTCTGTGACATCGCCGGGTTGCATCGTGAGCTGCTCATCAAGGCGAATTTTCCCAGCGTCTACGTCCTGGAGAAAGGCCACTAGGACGGGCGCTTTGATGGTGCTAGCGGCTGGAAATACGGTAGATCCGTTGAGATCGACATAGTTACCCGTATCCAAGTCCACCACAAAAACACCGACGGTAAGCTCAGGGTTTTGCGCAATCAGGCTTTGAATGGACGCGGCAAGGGGGGCAATGGGTTGCCCAAGGCGGGTGGCGACCGGCACAGGCGAAACGGCACCGGGCATGCCATCACGGCGAAAGCCTTTGGCTGCATGGGCTTGGGGAATTTCAACAGCAGCAGAAGTGGCTTGGGCGCTCTGGGTGCGCCCCGTCGGGTTCCAGACCGAGAGAAACGTTCCGGCGATCGCCCCAATTCCCACGCCTAAAATTAGCAGCCGGGTCAGATACAGCATGGCCGAAGGCAGTTTGGCCGGACGTCGCGATCGCCGTGTTCGTCTGGGCTGGATGGCGGTGGGGGGTTGCTGTCGGGCAGAGCGCCCTTGCCCGTTGAATTCTGCGGTTAATGGCAAAGATGCATTGGGTTGGTTTGACCCCCGCACCGTCAGCGATCGCCCTGCCTCATCGCGGCGAGAGGCCGCCGACTTCCCGTTCTGCCCAGGATTCGTGAGCAGGTTGCGCAAATTCAAGCGGCTACTGTCTGAATACGACGTTCGCGGCGACTGACGCTGGGCTGCTTTGCCATTGGACGCCCTGCCGTTGGACGCGGGTGACAATTTTGCTGGCCCATCGGTACGGCTATCTAGGTTTGGATTCACGATCTGGTTAGGTCGCTGAAGTGGAATCGGCGGTTGAGATTGCCCCTGCGAAGAGCGACGATTGGGACGGCGGCGCGATGACCGAGAAGATTTACCAAAGCCCTGCATGGGGGCATACCTCCACCACAGTTGAAGCAACCAAAATCAAGGAACGTATAAAAGCCGCTACGAATTAACTTGAATCGTTCAAGGCCACCGTTCAAGAATATAGCAGTCCTAAATATTTGGTGAAAAATTTTAGGATTGTGACCGGCCTCATCCCTTAAAGACTGGTCAACGCACCCACTAGACTTACATCATATAGCGGCCACATCCTATAGCGGCCACCCACCACACACAAATCATTAGAGTTACCTCGGAGCTGCGTCAGAATTGCGTCAGAATTGCGTCATGGATAAAGATCATCAGCGGGGGTGGATATTGGCGCTGTTGAGTCTGGCCTGCTGCAACGCCCACTTCATTTGAGTCAATATTCCTCTCAACATGGCGACTTCTGGCTCGGTGAGATAGGCTCGATTAAATAACCGCCGAAATTTTTCCATGCGGCTGCTAGCGGTATGGGGATAAAGGTAGCCAATCTGCAATAGCATCGCTTCTAGCTGTTGATAGTAGCCTTCTACCCGATCGAGTGTAGCGGGCGGTTCAAACCCTGAAACCATTGATGAGGTTGAGCCAGAAGGCAGCAAAGACAATTGTCCTAGCTCGTCTACTGCGGCTGTGGCTGCCGCGATCGCCCCTGCTTGTTGTGCCGCTTCGTATAGTTCATAACAGCAAACAGCAACGGCCTGTGCGAGGTTGAGCGATGGGTAGTCGGGATGAGACGGGATCCGCAGGAACCGCTGGGCGTAGTTGAGTTCTTCGTTATTGAGACCGCGATCTTCGCGGCCAAAGATCAAGGCGGAGGGTGGCGGGGAACCTGTGCTGGTAGAGGTACTCGTAGAGGCTAAAAGCCAAGGGAGACAGGATCTAGGGGATTCCAGAGCGGTGTTGGGCAACGCGCGATCGCGTCCAGTGGTGGCGATCGCTCGTAGGCAGCCCTGGAGGGCATCGGCCAGGGTGGCTACCTGCTGTGCGCCTTCTAGCACATCGGCAGCATGCACCGCCATCAGCCGTGCTTCTTCCCCCAGAGGATCGCACTGCGGATTTACCAGCACCAGCCGGGACAACCCCATATTTTTCATCACCCGAGCCACCGATCCAACATTTAACGGCCCTGCTGGTTCTAGTAACACAATCCGCACTTGGCTTAGGCATTGGCTCGACGCCAGACTCAGATCTTGTCCCATGCGATCGCCTTTCTTGCTCCCATAAAATTTAAGCCCCGTAGACTTTAAGTAGCGCGCTATTGCGTCCATCTAGATCTACAGTTCACGTCATTACTACAGTTCACGTCATTACTACTATGGGACGTTCCCGCTCCAAATTTGATTTGCCCACCAAAGTGTGTCCGGTATGCCAGCGACCATTTAGCTGGCGCAAAAAATGGGAAGATTGCTGGGACGAGGTGAAATATTGCTCAGAGCGATGCCGCCGCCGCCGTGCCCAGAGCAACGATGTCGCTTCACAATAGCGCATTGCCCCTGACCCAAACGGGGGATTTCTAATTCCATTGCTGATTGATTTTGCTGATTGATTTTCCAACGATTTTCAGACGTTTCCAGAAAAGGTAGTGCACCATGTTGATGGGTCAAGTCCAGCCCAAGTTGATTATCCATGGGGGAGCCGGGAGTTCGCTCCGAGGGAAAGGAGGTGTGGACGCGGTGCGGCTATCGCTGTTTCGCGTGGTAGAAGAAGTATATGGGCTGCTGTTGGCGGGTGCCAGTGCTCAATCGGCGGTGGTGCGCGGCTGCCAGCTGATGGAAGATAATCCTCGGTTTAACGCGGGGACTGGTTCTGTGCTGCAATTGGACGGGCAAATTCGCATGAGCGCGTCGCTGATGAATGGATCGGCTCAGCGATTTAGCGGTGTGATCAATGTATCGCGGGTGAAAAACCCAATTGACCTGGCGCTGTTTCTGCAAGATTCTAGCGATCGCATTCTCTCGGATCACGGTGCGGCTGAGCTGTTGCGCGAACTGAAGCTGCCGCTGCACGATCCGCTAACCGAAATTCGCCTGCAAGAGTGGATTCAGGAACGGGCGGGCAACTTTTCGCATGAGATGGCGGGCGTAGTGGCCGAAAAGGAGCTGGTCGCTGAAGCAGGACGGGGCACCATTGGCGTGGTGGCGCTCGATAGCGAAGGCCGACTGGCCGTAGGCACTTCGACCGGCGGTAAAGGGTTTGAGCGGATTGGCCGGGTGAGTGATTCGGCCACGCCAGCGGGCAACTACGCCACTCACCATGCGGCGGTGAGCTGCACGGGCATTGGCGAAGATATTTTGGAAGAATGTTTGGCGGCGCGGATTGTGGTGCGCGTCACCGATGGCCTGTCGCTGCTAGAGTCCTTTCAACGCTCGTTTCGTGAAGCCGAACAAAACCGCCGCGATTTTGGCGCGATCGCCCTCGACCGCACCGGCACCATTGCCTGGGGCAAAACCAGTGAAGTGCTGCTGGCGGCCTACCATGACGGCAAACGGATGGCAGATACGTTAGAGCTAGATGAGGGCTTGTTGACGGGCTGCTGCACCCCCGAGTAGGATAAATGGCGATTAGCGAGGGATATCGTGTATTTGTTAATTCCGGCGGCAGGTTCAGGCAAACGGATGGGGGGCGATCGCAACAAACTATTGATGCCTCTGCTCGGCAAGCCGCTGATTAGCTGGACACTGCAAGCAGCCAAAGCAGCAGACACCATCCACTGGATTGGCATCATTGCCCAGCCGCATGAATGGCAAGACTTCCGAGATGTGGTCAATAGCCTTAATCTCAGCCGTAGAGTCCGGTTTATTGAAGGTGGCAGCACCCGCCAAGAGTCGGTTTATCGAGGGTTGCAAGGGTTACCCGCTGTCGCCGAACAGGTGCTCATTCACGACGGGGCACGCTGTTTGGCGACGCCAGATTTGTTCAACCGCTGCGCCCAGAGTGTCCTCACCCATCGGGGGCTGATTGCTGCCGTTCCGGTCAAAGACACAATCAAAGTCGTCTCATCTACCACTCAACTCGTTCAATCCACCCCCAATCGCAACCACCTCTGGGCAGCTCAAACTCCTCAGGGTTTTGAGGTAGACACTTTAAAAAAATGTCACGCTGAAGG
>JAYUYI010000440.1:0-4103 GCA_043752545.1 Thermoleptolyngbya sp. | reverse complement strand
GCTGATCAGCTTCTTTAATTAGTTTATTGCCTACCGTCCTTGACGACCATCTTTCAGAGGGGCTTGTCCATGTTTCAGTTCCTGGTTCAGACAGCTTGGCTTGTGCCAATTTATCCGCTGGTAGGGATGCTGCTCTCCGCCGCCTGGTTTCCAGCGATTACTCGCCGCACGGGTCCCCGGCCTGCGGGCTATGTCAATGCCATCACAACGTTTGTATCGTTGCTGCATAGCTTGCTAGCACTGGTGACACTGTGGGGGCGATCGCCTCAATATCAGACCTACCACTGGCTCAAAGTGGCCGGGTTAGATTTGACTCTGGCGATTGAAATCTCTGCCCTGACGGTGGGGGCAATGGTGTTAATTACCGGGCTAAACTTCGCCGCCCAAATTTATGCCGTGGGCTACCTCGAAATGGATTGGGGCTGGGCGCGGTTCTATGCGATGCTGGCGCTGTTTGAAGCCGGAATGTGTGGGCTGGTGCTGTGCGACAACCTGTTCTTCAGCTACATGATTTTGGAGATTTTGACGCTGGGGACATACCTCCTCGTCGGCATTTGGTTTAACCAACCGCTTGTGGTGACTGGAGCGCGCGATGCTTTCCTAACCAAGCGGGTGGGTGACCTATTTTTGCTAATGGGAGTGCTGGCGCTTTATCCCCTAGCAGGTACCTGGGATTTTAAGGAGCTGGCCATCTGGGCCCAAACCGCCAATGTTGACCCAAAGCTGGCAACTCTAGTCGGCCTCGCGCTGCTGGCTGGCCCGATGGGCAAATGCGCTCAGTTCCCGCTGCACCTGTGGCTTGATGAAGCAATGGAAGGGCCGCTGCCCAGCACCATTTTGCGTAACTCGGTGGTGGTGGCTACAGGAGCCTGGGTGCTGGTCAAAATGGAGCCGGTGCTGGCCCTGTCGCCCACGGTGATGGCGGTAGCGATCGCCATCGGCGCGGTAACCGCCCTAGGCGGCACGTTAATTTCGATCGCCCAAATCGACATCAAGCGTGCCCTGTCTTACCTAGTGAGCGCGTACATGGGGTTGACCTTCATTGCTGTGGGCATCGGTCAAACCGAAGCGGCGCTGCTGATTGTGCTGACCCATGCGATCGCCATGGCCTCCTTAGTCATGGCCTCAGGTTCCATCGTGCTCAACAATATTACCCAAGACTTGACCCAGTTAGGTGGTCTCTGGAGTCGTCGTCCGATTACGGGGTTATCCTTTATTGCTGGAGCATTGGGTCTGGTAGCACTACCACCGCTGGGTGGGTTTTGGTCGCTGCTGAAGCTGGCCGATGGCACCTGGCAGAACCATCCCGTGATTACAGCCCTGCTGCTGGTGATCAATGCTCTGGCTGCATTTGCCGTGACTCGTGTGTTTGGTCTGGTGTTTGGCGGTAAGTTGAACCCAATGACGGTGCGATCGCCCGAAAACCTGTGGGCTGTTACCCTACCCATGACCTTTGGCGCTGCTTTTGTCTTACACTTACCCATTATTTTGCAACGGCTGTCGCTGCTACCCGATTGGGCCATGATGAACAAAGATGTGGCGCTGTTGCTCACTTGGTCCAGCATTTTTGGCCTCAGCTTGGGCGGTGTGGTGTACTTGGGCAACTGGATTGCCAAACCCGTTAGCCTGCCATGGAAAGGGTTGCAAGATCTATTTGCCTACGACTTCTACACTCCAAAAATTTATCGCTCTAGCGTCGTTGGCAGCGTCGATTTCATCTCCCGGCTCACCGACTGGATCGATCGCTACGTCGTCGATGGCCTAGTCAACCTGGTCGGCATTGTATCTATCTTTGGGGGCGAAACCCTGAAATATGGCAACAGTGGCAAAACCCAGTTCTACGTCTTCACCATCGCCTTCGGCCTCGCTCTCATCGGTATTTTAATGAGCTGGTCAATTCTATCTGAGCTGTCTGTTAGCGTCGGGCAAGGATGAAGGCATAACTTTTTTCTCCATTCATCTTCACTCATTCCATTTTTCATCATTGCTCCTTCATCCTGCCAATCATGCTTAGCCTTCTGATTTGGATTCCAATTTTAGGCGCGATCGCGATCGCCCTCTTGCCGCAAAGTCGGGCACGGCTGGGTGGTTTGGTCATCTCTGGTGCCGTGTTGGTGCTGTCGCTGGTGGTGCTAAGCCAATTTGATTTGACCAATGCCGGGTTCCAGTTTCGGGAATATTTTGCCTGGATTGAAACGCTGGGCTTGAACTACGAGCTAGCCGTAGATGGGCTGTCGCTGGTGCTGCTGGTGTTGAACAGTTTGCTCACGTTCATTGCCATTCTCACCACCAAACCCGATATCGAGCGGCCTCGACTGTTCTATGGCCTAATTTTGCTGGTCAGCGGTGGCGTGGCGGGTGCCTTTTTAGCGCAAAACTTGCTGCTGTTCTTCTTGTTCTACGAGCTAGAACTAGTGCCTTTCTATCTGCTGATTTCCATTTGGGGTGGGGTGAAGCGCAGCTACGCCGCGACGAAGTTTCTGCTGTTTACAGCCATTTCTGGATTCTTTGTGCTGGCCTCATTCCTGGGCTTAATTTGGTTGACCCACTCGCCCACCTTTGCTTACGAGTCGCTGCTGGGTCAAACCTTGCCGCTGGCCTTGCAGGTGGTACTGCTGGGGATGCTGCTGGTGGGGTTTGGCATCAAAATTCCGCTGGTGCCGTTCCACACCTGGCTGCCCGATACCTATGTCGAAGCGTCTACTCCCGTGGCGATTTTGTTGGGCGGTGTGCTGGCCAAGCTAGGGACTTATGGCATCTTCCGGTTTGGGCTAGGGCTATTCCCCGAAGCCTGGGCGAAACTGGCTCCCTGGCTGGCAATTTGGGCGGCGATTAGTATCATGTATGGCGCAATGGCAGCGATCGCCCAAAAAGACATCAAGCGGATGGTGGCCTACAGCTCCATCGGGCACATGGGCTATATTCTGCTGGGTGGGGCTTCCTTGACGGCACTAGGCGTGGTCGGTGCCGTCTCTCAAATGGTGGCTCACGGCCTGATTTTGGCGCTGTTGTTCTACCTGGTGGGCGTAATTGAAACCAAAGTGGGCAACCGAGAACTGGACGTGCTGAATGGGCTGATGAATCCAATTCGGGGGCTGCCGTCGATCAGTTCGCTGCTGGTGTTGGGCGGCATGGCCAGCGCTGGAATTCCGGGTCTGGCAGGCTTCATTGCCGAGTTCTTGATCTTCCAAGGTAGCTATGCGGTGTTCCCTGTGCAAACGCTGCTGGCGGTGGCTGGCACGGGTCTAACGGCAGTGTATTTTGTGATTTTGCTGAACCGCACCTGCTTCGGCAAGCTCGACAATGCCACGGCCTACTATCCCCGCGTGACTTGGAGCGACAAGGTGCCCGCGCTGATCTTGACCGTGCTGATTATATTTCTGGGGATACAGCCCTCGTGGCTGGTGCGCTGGAGCGAATCGACCACAACGGCAATGGTGGCAGCGGTGCCAATCCTGAGTCCTAGCACACCGATTGTTGAAGTTTTGAGCGTAGATTCAGAGACAAATAGCCCCGGTTAAGCGTATTAATCTGCGTTGTCTCTGTGAGTATAATGATGGATTGGCTACCGATGGCTTTGGTTTTTTTGCGAGGGGCGATCGCCCCCTTCCTGCTCTGGGATGCGCTTGATGGCCACATCACCCCGTGGTTTTTAGCTGGCTATGTGGTGGCGGTGCTCTCCGATATTTTCGATGGCATCATTGCTCGCCGCCTGGGCGTCAGCAGCGCCAACCTGCGCCGCGCCGATAGCTGGGCTGATGTCGCCCTCTACGTCTGCATTGCCGCTGCAGCATGGTGGGCGCATCGAGAGATCGTTCTGGCCTTCCAAATTCCACTATTAACGGTTGTACTAGCTCAAGCCCTATGGTGGCTGGTAAATTTAGTCAAATATGGCAAACCCGCCAGCTACCACACCTACTCTGCCAAACTTTGGGGTCTCACCCTGCTAGCAGCCACCCTTGCCCTGTTTGGCTTCAACTCCGGCGGTATCGCCCTCTGGGTAGCCATCCTAGTCGGCATCATTCACACCCTAGAAGAAATTGCCATGACCTTGATTCTACCCACCTGGCAGCACGACGTCCTTAGCGTGATCCACGCCCTGC
>JAYUYI010000439.1:0-1500 GCA_043752545.1 Thermoleptolyngbya sp. | reverse complement strand
GCCCAAGGCGGTAATTTTGGGCAACCACGACGCTTGGTATACGGCCACCGACTGGGGCCGGAGCAAGTGCCCCTATGATCAAAATCAAGAAGACCGGGTGCAGCAGCAGCTAGATCTGCTGGGTGCGGCTCATGTCGGCTATGGCAAGCTTGACTTACCTAGTTTGGGGCTAACGGTGGTGGGTGGACGGCCCTTTAGCTGGGGCGGGTCTACCTGGAAAAGCGGCGAATTTTACCAACAGCGGTTTGGGGTGGGTAGCTTTCGTGAGTCGATGGATCGGATTGTGGAGATGGCGAAAACTGCAGCGCACGAGACGGTGATTTTTATTGGCCACTGTGGCCCGTCTGGGCTAGGGGTAGAACCCGAAGACCCCTGCGGCAGAGATTGGCAACCCGTGGGCGGAGATCATGGTGATCCTGATTTTGAAGGGGCGATCGCCCGTACCCGTAAGTTTGGCAAAAATATACCCCTAGTGGCCTTTGGGCACATGCATCACCAGCTGCGCCACACCAAAACTAAGCTGCGTCGCCCCACCCACGTTGACGCGGCGGGCACACTTTACCTCAACGCGGCTTCTGTCCCTCGCATTATCCGGACTGAGGATGACTGCTTGCGTAATGTGTCGCTGGTGACCTTGCGCAATGGAGAAGTTACCCAAGCATCACTGGTCTGGCTAAATGAAGACCTTGCCATCAAGTCTAAGCAGGTATTTTACCAACAGCCATTGGCGGCAAGCCCGCTAGATCTGGAAGACTCAGAAGAGATCATGGAAGAATCGGGGGTAAGAAGCTAAATTGAAACGTCTAGAAATTTCTCCATCACATAATTGATCAAGGTTTCACCTCGGCACGGAACCGTTTGCTGTTCAACTACGGCAAGCCCCATGCGTTGAAAGAATGGCTTTGCCGTAATGCTAACCTCAACAACCAATCGGCTCACGCCTAATTCCAGCGCTTTGGCTTCGATCGCTCCATAGAGTTGACTGCCGACTCCGCAGCGTTGATAGTCTTTGTGGCAATAAAAGCAGTCGATGTGGCCGTCGGCTTCTAGCTCTGCAAATCCTGCAATGACACCCTCATGATCAGCCACGTATGTAAACCGATTTGAGCAGACCTCTGCCCAATTTCTAAAGTAAATGTCGTCGGGTGCCCAGGCTTTAACCTGAGCGCTGGAGTAATCGCGACTATTAACTTCACGTACGGTTTGATGGAACAACCGTGCCACTTGGTCGGTATCCTGTGGCTCAAACAACCGAATTTTGATGGCGATCGCCCCATTCATCAATCAATTACCACAGCTCAACTACTACGCGCTCCAACCATCGATTGATCATCATTCTGGCCTAACATATTCGTTGAAGGCAAGTCAATTCCTAAATAGGTCGATTATTTCCATACATCACCTTCTGTTTGGGCTGGCGCTCGTTGAGCACCAAGCACACATGAATCTTCGTTTTACCGATATCTAATCCCAGATACGCATCGTAGAGTGTGGCAGGTT
>JAYUYI010000438.1:0-1502 GCA_043752545.1 Thermoleptolyngbya sp. | reverse complement strand
CTGATCTACACTATCCGGCTGAAATGTATCTGGAAGGGTCTGACCAGCACCGGGGCTGGTTTCAGTCCAGCTTGCTAACCAGCGTGGCAGTGCATGGCCATGCGCCGTATAAAACGGTGCTGACCCACGGCTTTGCGCTGGATGAGCAGGGGCGCAAGATGAGCAAGTCGGTGGGCAATGTGGTCGATCCGGCGATCGTGATCGACGGCGGCAAAAACCAAAAAGAGGAGCCGCCCTACGGTGCCGACGTGCTGCGGCTGTGGGTGTCGTCGGTAGACTACACGTCCGATGTGCCGTTGGGCAAAACCATTCTGAAGCAGATGGCCGACGTCTACCGCAAAATCCGCAATACGGCGCGGTTCTTGTTGGGCAACCTGCATGACTTTGACCCGGCGGTGCAGGCGATCGCCTACGACCAGCTCCCCGATCTCGATCGCTACATGCTGCACCGGATGACGGAGGTGTTTGCCGAAGTTACCGCAGCGTTTGAAACCTACGAGTTCTTCCGCTTCTTTCAAATGGTGCAAAATTTCTGCGTGGTAGATCTGTCTAATTTCTACCTGGATAGCGCCAAAGATCGGCTGTACATCAGTGCCGTTGATTCGCCCCGTCGCCGCAGTTGCCAAACCGTGCTGGCGATCGCCCTGGAAAACCTGTCGCGCGCGATCGCCCCTGTGCTGTCGCACCTGGCCGAAGATATCTGGCAATCGTTGCCCTATAGCACGGGCTATCAGTCGGTGTTTGAGTCAGGCTGGGTGAAACTAGACGACGGTTGGAAGAACCCAGCGCTAGCCGCCGCCTGGGAAAACCTGCGCGACATCCGCACCGAAGTCAACCGGGTGCTAGAGCAGGCGCGCAATGATAAGGCGATCGGATCCTCGCTGGAAGCCAAAGTGCTGCTCTACGTAGCTGATGCCGATCTGCGGCAGCACCTCGTTGGTCTCAACCCCGCCCATACTCTCAGCAGCAACGGCGTCGATGAGCTACGCTACCTGTTTCTCACCTCCCAAGTCGAACTGCTCGACACGCCTGCTGGTTTGGCAGACCTCAAGTACCACAGCCAAACCGACAGCCTCGGCGTTGGCGTGGTCGATGCCGACGGGCAGAAGTGCGATCGCTGCTGGAACTATTCCACCCATGTGGGCGAGTCGGCAGAGCATCCGCTGCTGTGTGAGCGCTGCATTCCAGCCCTAGACGGGGCATTTTGACCTACGCCATTCCTAAACCCCCCGCGCCACGGGCAGGCTACACCCTGCCCGTGTTTGCCTGCGCGTCTGCGGTGGCGGCACTGCATGCCCTCCACGGGGATCACCTGCGTGGCGATCGCCCCCCGTTCACCTCTGTCAGGCTCAACCTGGTGGAACCTGACGCAACCGCAGACATTCCCATTGAGCAAGTGGCCTGTCTCAATTCCACCTCTGCTCTGGCCATTACCCGCAGCGATCCGGGCGACAACCTAGACCTAACCCGCGATACGCCGATTTGGGCGATGGTAGAAAGCG
>JAYUYI010000437.1:0-1502 GCA_043752545.1 Thermoleptolyngbya sp. | reverse complement strand
TTTGTTCAGGGAATAGAGTCGGCGCAATCTCTTGCCCTGGCTCATAGCGGTTGTGTACCAGATACTGCTGGCGGATGCCCCGTTCATTGAGCGTTTGGGTCAACCGTGATGCCTCTGCCAAAATGGCAGACTGCGCCTGAACGACGCCAATGAACTCGGTATAGGCAGGGTCTTGCAGTTTCTTTTGAGCCTGCATCACCCGTTGGCGCAGGGTTCGCAGTCGTCCCATTAGCTCCACCCGTCCGGCCACATCTTGATACTTAATCCACAGTTTGAAAATCCAGCCCAGCCAGTCTCCCATCGCCGTGGGCATTTCCAAAAAGCGCAGCAAATGCCCAGTCGGCGCGGTATCTAGCACCACTAGCTGCTGTTCGCCCTGCTCTAACAAATCCATTACGGCAATCAACGACAGCATTTCGTCAATTCCAGGCAGCGCCTGAGCTACAATCCGCCGCCATGCTTCAGGGCCATAGGCCAGCTTCAAGTTGTCGTCGCCCGTGTCGCCGCTCATCATGTCTGCCAATTCCCACAGATAGTCGGTGCGGAATTGATCTAACACCTGCTCGGCGTCAATTTCCTGGGCGCTGAGATTGGGTGTCAACTCTAGCGGGACGTGGGTCAAGGGTCGTCCTAGGGCATCACCGAGTGAGTGCGCTGGGTCGATCGAGAGCACCCGCACGGGGCGATCGCCATGCCGCGCCGCCATCCCCCAGGCGGATCGCTGCCGAAACGGTCGTTTTGCCCACACCGCCTTTGCCGCCCACAATCACCAGCCGTCGCCCAGCGGTAATAAAATCTTCAAAGCTGGGCAATAGCTTGGGAGAAAGCAGGGGCGAAAGGGCTGAACGGGTCTGCGTCGGCTGGGCAAACGTGGACGAGGAGAGCACCTCACGGAGGAGCGCGTCGAGCAGTAGCGCGCCGACGGGTTCCTGTGCCTGCTGCGGCATCACCCAAATTGGCAAGTCGGGCGCGATCGCCTCAAATTTTTCCAGCAGTTCTGCTTGCTCTGTAGCGCGATCGCTGGCAGCCGTGTTCGCGATTCGATTGACGAAGATCCCGCCCACCGGAATCTGGAGCTTGATTAGCCCTGCCAAAAACCGTCGGGTTTCCAAATAGCTCATCGGTTCGGCGATCGCCACCACCAGGCACGCCGTCTGTGCCGCATCTTGCAGCAAGAGCCGCCCTGCCGCCAGCTTCCCCTTCATATCCAGCAAAAACTCATCCGCCTCATCTGCCGCACAGCTTCCCGCCAGTGACTGACTGATCACACGATGTTTTTCCTGAAATAGCTCCAGTGCGCCTAAAAAGTTATCCAGAAAATCCATCAAGTTGAACAGGTTGAGCGTGTGCCCACTCGGAGCCATATCCACCACCACCCGATCGGCTTCACCGTCCTGCAAAATTCGCTGAATTTCCAAAATGCTCATCAGCTCATCTAGCCCTGGAAAGCCCAGATCCCACACAGGAGTCAGATCGTCTCCATCCACAAAGCTACCGCGCTC
>JAYUYI010000436.1:0-1503 GCA_043752545.1 Thermoleptolyngbya sp. | reverse complement strand
TAGCCGTGCTGCTGCGCTGCTTGCAACAGGGGCTGGTGAGCTGGTTCGATCAACTGGTCTACGACTCTAAAGTAGGCGCGAAGCTGTCAATTTCTACGTTTTTGGGATTTTCGGTGATCTGGTCGCAGTTGGCGAACGGGTTCAACCAAGTCAGTACCGTTAACCCCAGCTGGAGTCGGTTTACCGATGCTTGTTTTCAGATTACCCTGCAAATTTTGCGCACATTTTCGCAGCGCGAGTATTTTCCGCTTTACGGCGGCATCTTTGCGTCGTTTTCGGGCAAATATTTGCGGGGGGCGCTGGACTATTTGAGTGAGCCGCTGCAGCGCTCGGAAGGAACTCAAGAAAAAGCCCGAATTCTGACGCTGCTGGGCTACTCGTTCCGAGTGCAAGGGCAAATTGAGCGGGCGATCGCCTTCCATCAACAGGCGCTAAACATGGCGCGACAGGCCGACGATCGCCCCTGCGAAATTGCCAACCTCAACCACCTCAGCCGCACCTACGCCGCACAAGAACAGTATGGGGAGGCGATCGACACCAGCCAGCGCGCCCTGATTCTCAGCCGCCAAGTGGGCGATCGCCTGGGTGAAGCCAATGCGCTGGCCAGTCTGGGATATGGCGAAGTGTTTCAGGCGCAGTCATTGGAGCACGCCGAACCGGAGGTTTACGAACGCGCCATTTACTATCTGGAGCAAGGGTTAGAGCTAGCCGAAAAAGTTGGCGATCGCCAAAGTCAGGCGCTATGCCTGAGCAGCTTAGGCATTGCCCAGGTGGCACTAGAGCACTATCAAGAGGCGATCGCACCCCTCCAGCGCGGCGTACAGGCGGCTCAATTCTCAGGCGATCTCTACCTTCAGGGCATCAACTTGGTCTACCTAGCCGAAGCCCACCATCGACTGCAAAATCCTGGCCAAACCCTATCGACTGCCTGCCTTGGCATGTACCTGCTAGAGCAAATTGGCAGTGCTAGCTGGCGGCAACCCGCCGGATTGCTCACCATTCTCAAAGGGCAACTAGGGGAAGGCGCATTTCAAGACCTGCTGCTGCAACAGCGCCCTAGCATCATTGCTGTAATTGGGGTAGATGGATACGATCACCTGCCCGATTTACTGGAATTCTATCAAGCTGAATAAACCTTTTCGCCGCCTGAGGAACTGTCATAAAGTCTGGCTAGTCTCTATATCCACAAGGCTAGGATCCAAGAGTATGAAAGGGCTACAGGCGAGAGGAGGTTGGGGTATGAGTTGGAACACAAACAATCGAATTAATTGGAAAGCAATTCCAGCAGCGTTGGCAATGGTGATGGCGATCGCCACATCTGCCCATGGCCAAGTGCAAACGCCCCTGCAAACAGAAACAGTGGTTAGAGGCACCTCGGGTGGCACCCAAACGAGCACCTGTGGATTTATCGCCGGACGACCCAGCCAAACGGTACGAGTGACTGAAGCCTTTACCCGGCTGCGGTTTCGGGTGCAGGGTGGAGGCAGTACTACGCTGCTGATT
>JAYUYI010000435.1:0-4126 GCA_043752545.1 Thermoleptolyngbya sp. | reverse complement strand
TAACTTAGCTCACGATGCCATTATGCAAGCGCTCTGTGGCGAAAACTAAGACTTGGAGCCAACGAGTGCACTAAACTCTGAAATGGTGATCAAGTTTTTGTCGTGATCTGCTTCGATTTGCTGTTCTTTTGACTGGCCATTTGCGCGTGTTTATCCCTCCGTCCCATCACCTAGGTAAAGAGCCGAGTCGCTCGAGATATCGACTTTTAGGGTTGGTTGGGCAAGGGCAGTTCGGTCGGGTGTTTTGTGCGGTACATCGGCAAACTGGAGAATTGGTGGCGCTCAAAAATTTAGAGCGAGAGCGGTTCTCGACCCATAAGTTTTTGCGAGAACTGCGATTCTTGCTGAGTTTGCAGCACCCCAACATTGTGACTTGCAGAGCGTTAGAACATACTCCAACCGGTCGCTGTTTGGTGATGGACTATTGCGAGGCAGGAACGCTGCGGAGTTTGATGGATGATGAGATCCGGCTGGCGTTGCCGCAAAGTCTTAAGCTGGTGACTGATATTTTGGCAGGGCTAGAACATGCCCATAGCCAAGGCATTATCCACTGTGATATTAAACCTGAAAATATTTTACTCAACGTTCAACCCTATGGCTGGACGGCTAAAATTTCTGATTTTGGCATAGCGCGCTTAATCCAGGAGCTGCCAGAGCTACCCACGGATCGCGGAAACACCGGATCTCCAGCCTATATGGCTCCTGAACGGTTTTACGGGCAATATTCTCAAGCCTCAGACATTTATTCAGTGGGGGTTTTGCTGTTTGAGCTGTTGGCCGGACACCGCCCTTTTTCGGGTACGCCGCTGGAGTTAATGTCGGCTCACCTCAACCAAGCGGTCAGGTTGCCGGAAACGATTCCAGCCATCTGGCAACCGATTATTGTTCAGGCACTGCAAAAATTGGCAGCGCGGCGGTTTCATTCGGCGGCGGCTATGCTGGCGGCAATAGATCAGGTAATGGCGATCGCCTCTCCGCTCTCGGGGGCAGAGTTGCCAATCTCAAAACAGCCCCTGCTAAGCCAGCCAATCCTGAGCCAGCCAATCCTAAGACAGCCCTTGCTGCAACCGATTGCTAATTTCCCACTTAGCCCCTTTCAAGCCAACGTTCAGCAGTCCTTAGCTGAGCCATGTACTTCCCTTACAGCTCTGGTCCCAGAGGCTCTCAAGCCCACCCTCGAGCCCTTTCCTGGAGCGGTGGAGGTGTATGTAGCCAGCCGCAATCATGTCATGTGGCAGCGCTATCTAACGACAGCATCAGAGGTTCCTGTGGTAGAGGCTTCTGTGGCTGAGGTTGAACCTGCCCGCCGCCAGCCTACTGTGACGCTGCCGTGCAAGATTAATGAGTTACTGATGCGGCCTCAGGGCTGTTTTGCGATCGCTAATCGGGCTGTATATCTACTGACTCCAACGGCCAACGGCACGTCTGGATTCTACAAGCAACCGGTTGCCACCTCTCAAGCCAATAGCGTCGCAGCCATCGAAGCCCAGGGACGCTGGTTAGCAACGGCCACCCTAACAGCGGACAAACAGCCGGGTGTGTTGACCTTTTTCTCACTTCCCAATGCAGAGAGTGTGGGATGGCTGTCGCCACAACCGCTGGAACTAACTCATCTACAATCGCCTCACTCTACCCTAGGCTGGCAGCCTCAGCGGTTGATTGCGCTGGATGCTCGCCAGGTCGTTTTAGTGTCAAGTGCAGTTGAGTCGGCTCTAGGTCGTGATGCTACCCGGTTGAGCCAGCCCCATACTAGTCTGGAGGTGTTCACGCGGCGCGGCGATCGCCTAATTCGATTGACGCTGCCCCTGCTGCTGGGTCAGATTGTCGAAACGGCTATCCCTTACCGATTGATGGCAACCGATAAAAATGACCCCTATGCGCTAGTGATGATTGACCTGATGCCGCTGCGCATTACTCGCCTAGGATTAGATCTAATCCCGCATGTGCTTGCATCTACCTGTTGGGGGTATGTGGTTGCCGATGCTCAAGGGCAGCTGCTATTGCTCGACGAACAGGGGCAGCGGGTAGGCCGAGTGGATTGCCCTGCCCCCGTAACGGCGATCGCGCCCTTTCATACTCACGGCATCTTGGTCACAACTCAATTAGGCGATCGCAGCACCCTCTATATTCTCGATTTAAAGCAGTTGAGTATTGATTTAATGTTTTAGATAAAGCTAATTCAGAAAAGCTAATTCAGAGCCACAAAAAATTCATATACCCGCGATAGACCCGACACCTAAATGACAACTGCATTGTCTATATTCAATAGGTAATCGGGTCAGTATGTAGCCAGACCCTCAAGACATTGACCTTGTAACTATGCTCAAAGATTCTCAAAACAATCCTCGCCCGTCCGCCATGAAGCAGCCTTTGCTTTACGTATCGCTGATTGTATTGGGTGCTGGAACGGTAGTAGCAGGCGATCGCTTCCTGGCCGCTCAAACCGTTTCTCAGCCTGCTCTAGCGCTTACCCCATCAGCTGAAACCATCAGTCAGGCGGCTCCAGCGAGTCCCCTTGCTGGCCTAGTAGACCCTAACTTTATCTCTAACGCAGTGCAGCGAGTTGGCCCTGCTGTGGTGCGGATTAATTCCTCTCGCACAGTGGCTAGACAACCCATGCCCGATGGGCTTGATGATCCCTTTTTCCGGCGTTTCTTTGGAGGATCTGGATCTGGCTCTGATTCGTCTGAGCCGCCATCTTCTCGCGTTGAACGAGGCATTGGGTCAGGGTTTATTCTCGACTCCAAAGGGCTGATTTTAACCAATGCTCATGTGATCGATGGAGCCGATAGCGTGACCGTGACTCTAAAAGATGGCCGGACTCTAACCGGTAAAGTCTTGGGCGAAGACCGGGTGACAGATGTAGCGGTGGTGAAGATAGACGCTGACAACCTGCCGACTATCAAGTTGGGCAACTCTGACCAACTGCAGCCCGGTGAATGGGCGATCGCCATTGGCAATCCGCTGGGTCTCGACAATACCGTTACTGCGGGCATTATTAGCGCCACAGGTCGCAGCAGTGCCCAAGTTGGTGTTCCCGATCAGCGCGCCAGCTTTATTCAGACAGACGCAGCCATCAATCCTGGCAACTCGGGTGGGCCACTGCTAAATCAGCAGGGCGATGTGATTGGCATCAATACGGCCATTCGCGCTAACGCTCAGGGCTTAGGGTTTGCCATTCCAATCAACACCGCCAAACGCATTGCCGATCAGCTGATTGCCACTGGGCGAGTCGATCATGCCTACTTGGGTGTGCAGATGGTGACGCTTACCCCCGAACTGAAGCAAAACCTGAACAGCGATCCCAATAGCCCGCTCACGGTTCAAGATGATCGAGGGGTGCTAGTGGTTCGAGTTGTGCCCAACTCTCCAGCTGCCAAAGCCGGGGTTCGCGCTGGCGATGTGCTGTCTAAAATCGGTCAACAAGCAGTTACGAGTTCAGAGCAGGTGCAGCAAATTGTGGAAGCTACGACCATTGGTGATGATTTGCCCTTAGAACTGCGCCGTAATGGCAACGTTGTCACAGTTGCGGTAAAACCCGAAGCCCTGAAGATTCAATCTGAGAATTGAGCCACCTTCTGTAGAGACGCGATGCATCGCGTCTCTACGATTACAGGCGCTGCAACAGGCTAAGACCGTGGCTATCGGTGCCGCAGGTACTAAATAAGCCGTAGGCGTCGCCCAGCCGCTTGACTTCTTCGGTTTGTTTGGGACTCGGTAGCCAGGGATTGGGATTGTTGTAGGCATAAAAGGTTTCGACCCCATCGATCCCGAGGGCGGCGGCGGCGGGAATCAGCTCTGCGGTGGCGCGATGGTATCGAGCTGGGTGTGCCAATACTGCCATCCCATTTGCCGCATGAATGGCGGCAATCACGCGGGCGGCTGCGTCGGTTTTGCGCTTGGGTTCTCCCTTTTTACACGTCATGTAGGGCTGAAGCGCTGCATGGTAGGGATCAAATGCGTAGGCCAGAATGTGAACTTCATCGGTCAGCAGCTCGGCGTTGATTTCCATGCCTGTCCATAGGTGAGGCAGGGGAGCTGCAGCGGTCTCGACTTGCTGCTGTAACCACTGCCGTGCCTGCTCGTATCCTTTGACGCTGTGGTGATCGGTGATGGCCAAGCCCAA
>JAYUYI010000434.1:0-9861 GCA_043752545.1 Thermoleptolyngbya sp. | reverse complement strand
TGTGAATTGTTATTTGAAATACAAAACTCTGGCATGATGCTAAGGTGAAGAAAAATCTTCTACCCAAAATACTTCAATGCCATACAACTCATGGGTTGCAAAACATTGCCGATGATTCGCGGAATAGACAGGACGTTGCGTATTCTGGTATACGTTTAGCACGTGGGAACAAAATTCTCACATCCTAAACGGATGATCCACTGAGCAATTCCTGCTCAATAGCCAAATTCAGGCATTACCTTTCCACAGAGACCAGGTAACCAATTTGACTAGTTTCAGTCTCAAAAACCTGCGGAGACGAACATCACTCACGTCCTGCTGCCGATTGATCTGCTGGCAACCGCAGGGGCGTTGAGTTCGCATCAGCGTCTTTTGAGTGAATTATAGCGTGCAAACGCCGCAACACTGCGGAAAGTGCATGATTTGTGAGAAATTTGAGTCTACGTAGAAGTGCTGAGACATGTGAGTCGCACGCCTGCATGCATCGTTAGATGAAAAAGGTGGGGTTTACAGCGTGAACTCCAGGCGCTGGCGATGGCTGTGGAGGAGCTGAAGTTGCTGGTGAGAAACCTGTTCCAGCATATAGATTAGATGTTCTGGCCGCAGCAGTG
Organism: Thermoleptolyngbya sp.; assembly: GCA_043752545.1. Classification (GTDB taxonomy): domain Bacteria; phylum Cyanobacteriota; class Cyanobacteriia; order Elainellales; family Elainellaceae; genus CASBQJ01. The sequence goes on along the minus strand of JAYUYI010000434.1, from coordinate 9,250 downwards.
TGCCATCATTTCGACAGCTGCCAACATACCGCAAAGCGATGCTAGTATATGGCGTTGGCGATTGGACAAAGGGAGTAGGAACGGCACTAGCATCGATCAGCTCTAATTCAAACAGGCGATCGCGCAAATTGATTTGCTGGTGTTTGCCGGATTTGGTGGTTTGCTCATACAGCAGCTCTGAGACTGCCAGCACGGCTTCAATCCAGTGTCGTGGTTGCTGATCTAGATCTGTAGCCGTAGTTTCGTCTTCTGCAATTAGCCCCACAGTTAGGTAATACTCAGCCCGTTCTAATAGCTGGGTTGCGGCAGGAGTATGGGGGGCGATCGCCTCCACCCGAAATAGGGGAATATGCGTCGGCAGCTGAGCAGCCAGCCGGGACAAAAACTCATCCGGTTGCATCACGGTGGTCAGATCAAAATCGACGACCTCGCCAGAACTAGTAGCTCCCAACGGCAGTGCACTAGCCGGAACAATTCGGGGATTGGGATGAAAGCCGCCCGTATAGGAAACAGGTAGGGCCGCCCGCCGTACCGCCCGATCAAACAGCCGCACCAGATCTAAGTGGCTAATTAAAGCCATATCGTAGAATTTGCCAAACCAGAGCCGTAACCGCTGCGATCGCTCTGTGTTGGGCACAAAGTGATGTTCGAACTTGGGAATCGGCAGCGGTGGCACGATCACGTTATGGCCAAAATCGGCTCCGCATACCCCGCAATGCGAACAGCCATCAAACGAGCAATCGGGCACCGTCGCCGCCGCCAGCGCCCGCCTTAAATCCTCTTGGAGCCAAGTTTTATCGACTCCAGAATCAATATGATCCCACGGCAAAGGAGCCAGGTAGGAAGGATGAGGAATGAAAGATGAAGGATGAAGGGGTGATGGGGGAGGGGTTTCCGGTTCTGAGTCTCCAATTGCAACACCTTGATACTCACCTGTTTCCCCTTCATCCTTCATCTTGCCGCCTTCATCCCTTGGACCCCCTCCGCCGTCATCCTGACCAAATAGGTTCCACTCGCCCGACTCAACCTGGCGATATTTCCAGGTCAGGTCAGATTCGGCGATCGCCTGTGTCCAGGCTGCAAACGCTCGCTCTTGGTTTTCCCACCAAGAATCTTCGCGGGCTCCCAGCTCCCAGGCTCGATGGATGACAGCACAGAGACGGCGATCGCCCCGTCCGACAAAGTCTTCCATCGCCGAAATATGGACATCCGTGAAGTTAGCCTTTAACCCTCTAATCGTCCGAAATTCTTGCCGAAGCAAGGCTTGCTTGCGCTCAAACTCAGTGGTGGAAACCGAGTGCCACTGAAACGGCGTATGGGGTTTGGGGGTAAAGTTAGAAATTGTGACATTAAAATTAATGGGTCTACGGCCTTTCGCGCGGCACATTTGCTGGAGCCAGCGCATCGTTTCGGCAATCCCCAAAACATCGGCATCGGTTTCTCCCGGCAAACCGATCATAAAGTAGAGTTTCACCTTATCCCAACCCTGCTCGTAGGCGGTTTGCACCCCTCGTAGCAATTCTTCGTTGGTTAACCCCTTATTGATGATGTCTCGCAGGCGCTGAGTCCCTGCCTCTGGAGCAAAGGTCAGCCCACCCTTGCGAGTGCCACCAATGATGTTGGCAATGTTTTCATCAAAGCGATCAACTCGTTGGCTTGGCAAGCTCAGGGAAATATTTTCATCTTTGAGGCGATTTTTAATTTCTAGCCCCACCGCCGGCAAAGCCAAGTAATCAGAACAGCTAAGAGAGAGCAAAGAGAACTCGTTATAACCCGTTTCCCGCATCCCTCGCTCAATGGTATCAATCACCTGCTCCGGCTCAACATCGCGCGCTGGTCGAGTCAACATCCCCGGCTGACAAAAGCGACAGCCTCGGGTGCAGCCTCGACGAATTTCGATCACTAGGCGATCGTGGACAGTTTCGACAAAAGGCACCAAACCAATAGAATAGGCAGGCATAGGAGGCGCTACTCGCCGCAGCACTCGTTCCGGCACGCCATCCCGGTTAGGATGCACCGCTCCTCCGGCACCGGGCGCATAAAATTGAGGAACGTAAACGCCAGGAACCTGGGCTAAATCTAGCAATAGCTCTTCCCGACTTAGCCCTGCCGCTTTACCTTCCTCCAAAACCAGACCAATTTCAGGCAGCAGCTCCTCGCCGTCACCGAGGGCAATGAAGTCAAAGAAATCGGCATAGGGTTCGGGATTAGACGTCGCCGTTTGCCCGCCCGCAAAAATTAGCGGGTAGCTCCCCTGCTCCACATTCCACGCACCAGGGGCGTTGCGCTCTTGCCAGGTGAAGGGAATCTCCGCTAAGTGCAGCATTTCCAAAATATTAGTCGCACCTAGTTCGTAGCTGAGACTAAAGCCCAAGATATCGAATTCGGTTACAGCTCGCCGAGACTCTACCCCAAATAGAGGCGTGCGGGTCGCTTGCAATTTTGCCGCCAAGTCAGGCGCGGGCAGGTAGGCGCGATCGCACAACTGCCGAGGCTGAGTATTGAGAATGCTGTAAAGAATAATGTGCCCCAGGTTTGAGGCTCCCACCTCATAAATCTCTGGATAGGTCAACACCCACCGAATCTGAGCAGCATGCCAAGGTTTATGGACAGCTCCTAACTCATTGCCCAAATAGCGCGCAGGGCGAAGAATGTCTGACGTCAGCAACTGCTCAACCGCAATACTCACTACTTGTCCCCACTTCAGCACGTCTCTTAAGATCTCTAATATTAGATCTCCCCAGCTGTTTAAGGAGCGCCAACCCAGAAACTTACAGATTTTCTAGTCAAATCCTATTTGGTTTCTGTTTGACTTCTATTTGACTTCACATTTGACCGAACCAATCTTGCCGCTCCTGAGTCACAAAACCTGAGCTTTGTTAGCTTTTCGACCTTCACAATGCTAAGTTTTCTCAAGATCTCTAAATTATCTCTAAATTATAAACGTCAGTTTTCCCCCAAGCAAAAAGCGGACTGTAAACTAAATTCTACTGTCCGCTTTTCTGAGCCAGTATCCTGGCTGATCACCATTTAAACTCTGGCAAAACTGCCCCCACTAACTGTAGCGATCGCTTTCTCTGCGCAGAGAATCATGGATCATCCCTGCCTAGAATTTACAGTTACTCCATCCCCAATGGAGCTATGCTAACTAAGTGGACTTAAGCCCTCCACACAGCAGCGGCGTCTCCCTCAAATTTAGGCTCAGCTTGCTGAGCTGGAAGCATTAGAAGAAACTTGACAAGGATTTAAGCGATCGCAGCCTCATAAGCAGAGCGATTTTCGAAGATTTTGAACGCTCGGTCTAGCTGAGTCACTTCAAAAATAATGCGGATCGAAGCCGGAACGCAGCAAATTCCAAAATCTTTATCCATTTGCTGAGAGAGAGTCAGCGCTGATACCAATGACATCAATCCGGCGCTGTCTAATGAATCGACCAGACCGAGATCCACCAGAACAGATGTGTGCTGAGCAGACGATACTGTCTCTAAAAGCTGCTGCTGAAACTCTGCCGCATTGGATGCATTGATGTGCCCAGTCGGCTGAACAATGGTCACGGAAGGTTGTACTAGAAGGTTCTGCATTATTACTATCCCGCTTCGCTGGTTACGCTATGGTGAATAATCTCACGTCGGAAAATTAGAATAATTAAAATTTGAGATGTAGAAAATATAGCCTTTCAACTCTGTAAAAACTAGCAAATCTAAGTCATTTTGCGTAAACTTTAAGCATCGAGCGGCCTTTTATAAAGTTTTGAACAAGTGTTTACATCGAATAGTACGGAAATATACAGTTCTTATCTGGCATGTTTTTTTGCACCGACAGAATGAAGTGATTTAAATCACGCTCTAGTCGGGCTGAAGATCACGTCTCTGTCCGGGCTAGGATCACGCCACAGTTTTGATATTCGACAGAGAATCAGGATGTCAGTGTTCCCCTGATTTTGCGATGGTAATAGTATGAAGACTACCCACGTTATTCGTAAACTCGTATCAAAGGCTCTTCACATTAAACAACTTACACCAGATATTGAAAATGAGATTAACTACGAACTAACTCGCCTAGGTCATATCTCGGATACAGATTATGAGGCGCTAGAACTACTCATGTCTGAAATGGATGCTGGACGAATTCGGTTAGTACCTAGCCCTTAAGTCTAAACAGGTATGAAAAACCGAGCTAGAAGGCGGCTTTTAATGCCCGTCGCCAAAAAATAACTGGTTAGAGCAACTGCTCAGAGTTGGGGTCAACTGTATGGTCACCAACTCAAATTTAGGTCAAACCACAATAAATGCAGGTAAAGTCAGGCGATCGCCGTTTGCTCTAAAACCGAAAAGCCTCAGGGGAGGCTTGCCAAGCTCGACGGGTAAAATCTTGCAGCTGACGGTGTGCAAGGCGATCGCCTAGTTGAGGCTTGTAAGCACTGAGCTTCGTCAACAGGGGCATCACTTCCGTATCTAAAGCCGCTCGCAAAAGTGCCAATGGCCACAGCAAATCTGCCCCTTCCCTCAAATCGCAGATTGGCTCGGCTAGTTCAGCCGTTTGATCCGCTGGATCAGCGTTACAGTCCGCATGTGCCTTGCACAGCAGTAATGGCCGGAGCCAAGACATGGGGCGTACCTCTGATACCTGGATTACTTCCGCAAACAAGAGGGCATCACCCTGTTCGATGCACACAATTTGATTGGGTTGGAAGAGTAAGCAAGTCGTCATCTGTTGCCCTAACGCCCCATAACCAGACGTAATATTTCTATAGACATATTGTAGAAGAAATATTTATGCCGATTTATGTCGGTTCTGCCCACATGCATATTGAAGCCACATGGAGAGGTGGCTTAAGATAGCAAAAGGTAGCAGAAAACCAGTTTACCCGCACTGTGTCGCAAGCACAACAGTGAAGGCAGGACGACTAGATCAGACTTGAAGCCACTATTCTCAGAGAGGGTCATAACTGTGTCTGTTGAGACCATTGAGCAGCGTTCAACGTCCCGTAAGATTGCACCCCGATATCGGGTTTTATTACACAACGACGATGTCAATCCCATGGAACACGTGGTGGAGGCATTGATTAAGACAGTTACGAGTCTGACAGTGCCTCAAGCCGTGAGTATTATGATGGAAGCTCATACTAATGGAATCGCCTTAGTGATTACCTGCGCCCAAGAACATGCCGAATTTTATTGTGAGAGCTTAAAAGGGCATGGGTTGACTAGCACTATAGAACCAGATGAATAAAATCGGCTAGCTAGAACCAACAGATCACCTCAAAGATAACGCCTGCGATCAGGTACAGCTTCAACGCTACGTAGGGCTAAAGCAGAACCCTATTGAAAGTACCTATTGCAAGGAAGCGTTGTCCGAAGCCCATTATTGCCTCAGCTCTTTTCGATTTTTATCATCACAAGTCTATGTTAGGAACCTTTCAGCAAAGTCACCTCCGCATTGAAGTTGAAGCTTCGGAAACCTCTATCCGAGAAGCTCTGCTTAGCTCAGAACAGTTGCGTCAGTGGATGGCTCCTCAATCCCTTTCTCAAGGGCTGCCCGAATGGCTGCAACTGGGAACTGTTTTTACCAGTTGGACAGGGCCAATCGCCATTCAACATCATGTCAATGAGGTTCAATCCAATAGTCTGCGTTTGCTGTTAAACCAGGGTATAGACGGATTTCATCAGTGGCAGTGGGGAGATGGCTGGGTACAGTCCTCGTTAGAAGGGATTTCCCCTTTGCCTTTGAATTTGGGGCAGACGTTTAGCCTTTGGAAACTGAAGCAGTTTTTGACCCACCGTCAAACCATGACCCATTGACACCGGGTAGGAGCTGGTGAGTCGGCTCGAAATTTACTTCGCCCGTTTCTACCAGGCTAAACCTAGAATTACTGGAACAATCCGTTGACTAGGGCGATCGCTAATCATCGCTCATTGCCAGTGCTGTCCACATCGGTTGGATTTTGTACCCGTAGACGCACAGAGTCCCCGTGGGAGGGCAGTCCCTCAGCCACAGTCAGAACATCTATGGCGGCAGCAACGTCCTGTAGGGCAGCAGGAGAATATTGGATGAGGCTGGAGTACTTCATGAATGTTTCTACGCTCAGCGAAGACGCATAGCGGGCAGAACCAGAGGTAGGCAGCGTGTGGTTGGGGCCCGCTAGGTAATCTCCTACGGCTTCGGGAGTAGAGTTACCTAAGAAGATGGCACCCGCATGACGAATCTTTTCTAAAAGACTCCAAGGGTCAGAAATTTGCAGCTCCAAGTGCTCTGGGGCAAATTCATTCGACAGCTCTGCAGCCGTTTCTAGAGACTCGACGACGATCACTAAACCGTAGTGGGCGATCGCCTTTTCGGTCAGCAAGTGACGGGGATGGTTCACCAGCATTTGCTCCACTTCTGCCACCACTTTCAGAGCAAGGGCAGCGTCGGTGGTAATTAAAACAGCTGCGGCCAAGGAATCATGTTCGGCCTGAGCTAATAGATCAGCGGCAACGTGAACGGGGTTTGCCGTACCGTCGGCAATAATTAGAACCTCGGAGGGTCCTGCCAAAGAATCAATGCCTACGGTGCCATAGACCAGCTTTTTCGCTAGCGTGACATAGATGTTACCAGGGCCAGTAATCACATCTACCTTGGGAATTGTTTCTGTTCCGTAGGCCAGAGCGGCGATCGCTTGGGAGCCACCAACCCGGTAGATCTCTTGAATTCCTGCTTCTTGGGCGGCCACTAAAACAGCCGGGTTGATACTCTTATCTGCCCCTGGCGGAGTCGTCATCACAATGCGGGGAACTTTAGCCACCCGCGCCGGAATTGCATTCATCAACACCGTACTCGGATAGCATGCTTGCCCCCCAGGCACATATAAGCCAGCTCGGTCTACTGGCGTATAGCGTTTTCCCAACACAATACCTGGCTCACCAAACTGCACCCAGCTTTTAGGCAAGCGCTGGCGATGGAACGCTTCAATTCTGCTGCAAGCAAGACGAATCGCTTCCAGCAGCTCTTGGGAAACTTGCTGGTAGGCCGCATCTAACTCTGAACCTGTGACCCGTAACTCCTCTGGCTTGAGGGTAAGCTGGTCAAACTCTTCGGTATAGTGCAGTACTGCACGGTCGCCTTGACGTTTAACCGCCTGCAACACCTGCTGAACTGTTGCTTCTTTGTGGAGGATTTGCTCGTCATGAGTGCGATCGCAAATGCGTCGTAGCTCAGTGAGTGCTTCAGACCGTTGATTGATAATTCGCAGCATTGCCACATAGAGTTAGAAATGCCAGTCCGGGAGATACCTGACTGCCCAAAGGTCTGATTTGATTCTAGTGGGATCGCCACCAGATCGACCTATATCTAGATTAGCTTGGATTTTTAGAAGCTACGTGTTCCTAGAGTAAGGAGAATTACCTTTCAAGCGCCAGAACCGCGCCGCCTAGAGCGCAAAATCTAGTGGGGCAACCATTGCTGATGGTAACTGGGCAACCACCACACTAGAGATCATTAAAGAGGGATTACTTAAAGAGCATACCCAATTCAGGCATCCGATAATTAGCTATAATCAGGCCAGTGGGGAAAAGGACTGACTCGGAATGCTTGTACTATATCACCACTCTTTCAGCAACGCTAGAAGATGAATTGATTTCCTGGCGTTTTTTTGCTTTCTTCGCTATGATTAAGTACTGTTGAATTTTTTGTATTTTGTATTTGTAGAGACGAACTGTGGCAAATATTAAGTCTGCGATTAAGCGGGTTGAGATTGCAGAGCGCAACCGATTGCACAACAAATCCTACAAGTCTGCCGTCAAAACTCTAACGAAACGTTACCTTGCGGCAGTGAGCGAATATGCTGCCAATCCTACTCCAGAATTGGGGCAGCAGGTAGAGGATCGGATGGCGGCAGCTTATAGCAAGATTGACAAAGCCGTCAAACGAGGTGTGCTTCATCCCCATAACGGGGCACGCAAAAAGTCTACATTGGCTAGGGCACTCAAGCGCCAGGAAGCAAAAATTTCTGCTCCTGTTGACGCCTAAATCTTTATAGACTAGGTAGTAAGGGACAAAGGAAAGCCGGGAACGGCGCACCGCATAGCTACTAACTTTTGCTAGCGATGTCTAACTTGACTCTAGTCTTGCTTCCTAAGCTAGAGATGCGGCCTAGGTGCATTTTCATAGTCCGCTTTTGAGATGCTATTTGTTCTTGGAAATCAAGTTGAGCGTCCCGCAACTCGTTGACACCCACGTCCATCTCAATTTTTCTATCTTCCAGGATGACTTGGAAGATGTATCTCGCGCTTGGCGAGATGCAGGAGTGGTAAGGCTGGTTCACTCATGTGTGGAGCCAACCGAATTTCCAGGAATTCAGGCTCTAGCCAACCGATTTCCCGAACTCTCTTTTGCAGTTGGATTGCACCCGCTTGATGTAGAAAAGTGGAGTGACCACACAGCATCAGAAATATTAGCATTGGCTCGTTCTGATGTGCGGGTGGTAGCAATCGGAGAAACAGGTCTAGATTTTTACAAGGCAGACAATCAGGCGCAGCAGCGGCTGGTATTTGAAGCGCAGCTGGCGATCGCTCAATCTCTGAATTTACCGGTGATTATTCACTGTCGAGATGCAGCGGTGCAGATGGCAGACTGGCTCAGCGCATTTTTTGCCCAGCGGGGATCGATAAAGGGTGTGATGCACTGTTGGAGTGGGACTCCAGAGGAAACCCAGTGGTTCTTAGATCTGGGGCTTCATGTCAGCTTTAGCGGTATTGTCACGTTCAAAAATGCGGCTCAAGTGCATGCATCAGCGCAGATGGTTCCGAGCGATCGCCTCTTGATCGAAACGGACTGTCCATTTTTAGCGCCAGTCCCAAAGCGGGGCGATCGCCGCAATCAGCCCGCCTATGTCCGCTACGTAGCTGAGCGGGTTGCGCAGTTGAGGGGAGTCTCCATAGAGGCGATCGCTCAGCAAACGACCGTCAATGCTTGTCGGCTCTTCAATCTCAGTGTCCCACCCGTTTAGATAGCGCCCATGAGCGCTCGCTCGTCCCTTGAGGGCATCAGGAGTTTTGATAATTTGTCAAGGGATTTATCAAAAATAAAGACACAGATTGCAACGCTTGCGGCATAATTTAAAGGAGTATGGTATATGCGAATCCAGATTTTACCGCTAATCTCGCAGCTACACTTTAAGCTTTCAGCTACAGATGGAGATGAAGCGCTTGCTTCTACGCCAAATTGAGTCGAGCTTTACATTTAGATTTCTTATACATCTTTGACTACCTAG
>JAYUYI010000433.1:0-1510 GCA_043752545.1 Thermoleptolyngbya sp. | reverse complement strand
TGACTTGCACTATGGATGAAACTCCTTCAGAGCGCCGCCAACGACTGCGGCAGCAAGATCCAGAGCTGTATGCTCGCTTAAAAGCAGAATCTAAAGCGCCTTACCGGGGGCTAAGACGATTTGTCTATGCATCGTTTGGGGTATCGGGGCTAATTGGAGCGTTTATTTTTTTAACGCAGGCACTCGCCGGACGTGATGCTGCCGGGGCGTTACCGAATTTGATGCTTCAGATTGGAGTGGTGGTGCTGATGGTGTGGCTATTTCGCTTAGAGCAACGCGCCGAAGCCAATGACCAAAGGCGCTTGAACAAGTAGCTACAAAATCTAAAGACACTATTATTAACCTGGCAACTTTTGACATTGCCATTCCAAACCACCCTCATCCCCCAGCCCCTTCTCCCATGAAAGGAGAAGGGAGCCGGATCGAAGTCCCTCTCCCGCTCTGGGAGAGGGCTTAAAGCCTTCGGCATACATGAAAAAGGTGAGGGGAAATTGCATTCTCTATAGTTGCCGAGTCAATAGGAAATCTGCGATCGCCCCAAACCCCTGCCATGATTGGGTTAATTCAAATGGGGTCAGCAAAAATAAAGACCTTAACTATAACTTCGCTATATATCTGAAAAGAGCGTCAACCTTGAGACTCAAGGTTGACGCTCTTTGATTCTAAGAGCTTTTATTCTAAGAGTTTTTACTCCAAGAGCTTTGGCCTTAAGAAACTGGCTACTGTAAGCAAGATTGAGACGCTGTTAGAAGGGTTTGAGGCTGCTGCTCAAAAGCCCCATGGATAGCCTTAATATGCTAATGCCTCTAGCGTTTCTCGCAGATAGCGACGAACTTGTTGCTCTAGGGTAAGTGCAGGAATTTGAGCATCGTGGCCATGCTCCAACTGCCAACGCTGAAACCCTGAGCTAGAGGCGATCGCCCGCTTCAAATTGTCCCAAATTGCCTTGTCGTCCGGGAGCTGCTGGTAGGTTGTAGAAGAAGCCGCCATAAAACCTCGCGAAATCTGCTGGGGTGGGAGGGAGAAAATATCTGTAACAAGCCTTTCTTTTAACCATAGCGCAGTCCACAATTTCAGTTGTGTTGTGAGACACCGTCGCTAGGGGAAAGTCAGAGCTGGGATAGAAATTAGGCAGAGTTTGAGCGCTCGTCGGTGTCTGTCTCAAGCGTCTCTGCATCGAGCCGCTCTCGCTCAAGGTTCCCTGGCTCAAGGTTCCCTGGCTCAAGATTCCCTGGCTCAAGATTCCCTGGCTCAAGATTCCCTGGCTCAAGACTCTCTAACTCAGAACTTTCCAACGATATAGATTCTAGAATCGTCGCTAGCGTCAGGTCTGGTGACTGGTCTGGAGTCGCTGGCTTTGAGGCTCGGGCTAAAGGATCGACAATTGCCTCTGCTGCTAGTGTTGAACTTACTCCACGTTGATCTGCCGTGCTATCGGCGATCGCGGGTACCTCATCCCAGGGTGACAGGTCGCGGAGCGCCTCTGGCTCAACCATGGCCGCATTGCCTG
>JAYUYI010000432.1:0-4134 GCA_043752545.1 Thermoleptolyngbya sp. | reverse complement strand
TTGATTGTTCAGCAAAAATTCGCCTTCAGGAATGTAGCCATGCCCTGACACTTGCAGCGAGGTGGATTTGGTATGAATCGACTGCACCACCATCTTGTTTTGAGTCAGAGTGCCTGTTTTATCAGAACAAATGGTGGTGACCGAGCCAAGGGTTTCGACCGCAGGTAGTTTGCGGATCAGGGCTTGGCGTCGCACCATGCGTTGAGTCCCCAGGGCAAGGGTGACCGTAATCACGGCGGGCAACCCTTCGGGAACCACCGCAACGGCCATACTGAGGGATACTTCCAGCAGTTCGCGGAACCTGTCTACTCCAGAAATGAGTAGCCCTCCAGCAATCACCACGGCAACTAGAGCTAAGGCACCCGACACCAGCACCTGGCTCAGCTGATCCATCCGCTGTTGCAGCGGCGTGGGTTCCGATTCTACCCCTTGCAGCAGGGTGGCGATTTTACCCAGTTCGCTGCGCATGCCCGTGTTGGTCACAATCACGGTGGCGCGACCTTGGACAACTTCGGTGCCTTGGTAGACTAAGTTAATGCGATCGCCCAGCGGAGTATCTCCTGGCAAATTGGCCTCAACCTGCTTATTCACCGCATGCGCTTCGCCCGTGAGCGCTGCCTCTCGAATTTGCAGATTCGATTCTTCTAGCAGTCGCCCATCAGCCGAAATTTGCACCCCTGCCTCCAACAGCATCACATCGCCCGGAACCAGCTCTTTCGAGCTGACCTCTTGGATTTTGCCATTGCGAATGACGCGAACTCGCGGCGACGATAGGTTTTTCAGCGCGGCCAGCGCCTTCTCGGCGCGGCTTTCTTGCACATACCCGAGCAGCCCATTCAGAAAAACGATCGCCAAAATAGCGATCGTATCTTTGAACGGAATGTCGTTGGACTTGATCTGACCTGATTGCAGATCCATCAGATCCATCACGCCAGAGATGATTGCGACCACAATCAGCATAATCAGCATGATGTTCTTGAACTGGTCTAACAGAATGACGAAATTACTGCGCCCTCCTGTTTCTTCCAGTTCATTGAGACCATAAGTCTGCTGACGTTGCTCAATTTGTTCTGAGCTAAGACCCAGTTGGCGATCGCTTTGTAGCAATTCCAGAGTTTTGTCTGCCGGAACTGTATGCCATAGAGCGGGAGTGTCAAGAAGGGAAGCTGTCATCAGTTCAACTCACTAGGGCGTTCACTACAATTTGCGGGTAATCAAGCTTGCATTTAACCAAAAGTTGATTTAAAAATTAAAAATTTTTGGGAAACTTCTGTCGCTGGGGTAACCGCGATCATATGCGCTCTAGCCTGCTCCTCACAAGCCTGAGTAGAGGTTAATCTGTATATGATTATGTATGGCTATCCAACGAAATAGCCTGAAATGGGCTAAAACAGTAGCCTAAATCATGACAGACAGCGCTCAAGCTAGAGCAAACGGCTTGTACAAGTCTAAAGGCATTCCTGCCATCCATCATAAAGTTGGACTTAAACAATATGATTTCTAAATCCAACGTTGACATTTCATTCACGCAGAATTTATATTTCATCCCGGTAGATCCAGATGCGGTTGTCAGCCTCAGCCTCAACTAACGTATGGTATCCCAGTCGTCTTTGCCCAAGCTATTGATTACGGGTGCCAGTGGCTTTTTGGGCTGGCACTTGTGCCAGCTTGCCGTGGCGAGGTGGGACGTCTATGGGATTTATCATACTCACCCTCACCCGCTGGCAGGTGTCAAGACTCTTCCCGTCAACCTCACCGATTTCCAGGCTCTTCAGCAGCTAGTTGACGATCTTCAGCCCAACGCTGTGATTCATGCGGCGGCACAGTCTCAGCCTAATATCTGCCAAACAGACCCGGTGGCTGCCTATGCGATTAACGTAGCGGCGGCTCAAAACCTGGCAGGGCTGTGCGCCGATGCGGGTATTCCGTTCGCGTTTACCTCAACCGATTTGGTGTTTGATGGGCTGAACCCACCCTATCGTGAGACGGACCCGGTCTGTCCAGTCAATATCTATGGAGAGCAAAAGGCGATCGCCGAAACCCGAATTTTGGAGCGTCATCCTACCGCTGCCATCTGTCGGATGCCGCTGATGTTTGGCAGCGCTCCGAGTGCTCCCAGTTTCCTGCAAGCGTTTCTGCAAACTCTGCGCGAAGGTAAAGAACTGCGGCTGTTCTGCGATGAATTTCGCACGCCTGTCAGTGGTCGAGATGCCGCAGCAGGGCTACTGCTAGCGCTTAAAAGCGTCCAGGGTCGAATTCATTTAGGCGGCAGAGAACGGCTCTCTCGCTATGAGTTTGGACTACTCATGGCGCAGGCGTTTCAACTAAACCAAGCAACCCTCAGCCCGTGCCGTCAATCCGATGTGCCGATGTCGGCTCCGCGCCCGCCCGATGTTTCGCTAGATAGTGCATTGGCGCTTAGCTTGGGGTATAGCCCTGGATTAGTCAACGATGAATTGGCGGCACTGAGCGGGTGAGGAATCAGAATTGAAGGGGGTTTGAGGTTTGAGGTTTTGAGTTGACTGCCTAACTCAAAACTCAAACTCCACGCCAAGGCACGATTTATCCCGGTGTCCGTACCAGCATGACGGGGCAGTTGGCATACACCCGCACATAGTCAGACAGCGACTGCCCCATGAGCCGATCGAGGTCGGGTAGACCTTGGGCAATGCTAGGACGGCGCTCGGGAGAACCCAGCATTAGTAAATCTACATTCAGCTCTTCGGCAACTTGGCAAATCCGCTCCCCTGGCTTGCCTTCAGGGGCGATCGCCTTGTAGCTGACGCCCATTTTTTTCGCTTCGGCGATCGCAGGGACGAGCACAGGGTCATCGTTAGGGTTCAGCGCAATGTCCCCGGGTTTCAGTTTCATATCCGGGTTGGTATGCGCCAAAATTACCTGCCCACCTGGAATATCGCGCAAAAACCGCAGCGCCATTTTTAGCGTTTCCTTCGCCGATTCAGATTTGTCCATGGCGACCATGATCCGCTTAATCTTTTTCACGTATAGATCATCTTTGACCAGCAGCATCGGGCGAGCGGCTAGCTGGAATACATATTGACTCACGGAATTTTCCAGAATCGACTGGATTCGTTTTAACCCGCGTGACCCCATCACAATGAGGTCGGCATCCACTTCATCGGCTACCCGAATCACAATATCTTTGGGGTCGCCCTCACGCAGCACTGCCGTCACGCGGCTAGGGTCTAGCCCCAACGCTTGAATGGCTGTGGCCAGCAGTTTTCCGCCTTCTTCCCATTTCTCAGTCATCCCTTCTGAGGTGACTTGCGGCGGGACTACATGTAACACCGTGACCGACGCCGCTTGAACAGCAGGAATTTCCATCAGTGCTTTGAGCATTTCTTGGGTGTGCCCCGTGCCAGAATCTGCAAGCAAAATTTTCTCTATCATGATTGCCTCTGATAAAATCTCTAAAAAATCCTAGGCTGGGAGCAATGTTGACGGTTGTAGAGCACTGCCAAGCAGAGCTAAAGGATTTCTGTGATGGAAATTCCCTCAAACTCTGGCTTTACAGCATTTCCAGCTTACGTCAAATGGCTCTGAGCCTCGGCACAAATGATGTAAAAGTTGATGTGATCTACGGTTTTAGATACGTTTAGAAACATGGCGAATCGCACCAGGCGATCGCTCGCTCTATGCGATCGCCTAACGTTACCTGATTTGCATAGATCAGCCAGTTCTCCCATAGACGCGCCCTTTCCAGCCGCCGCCCTCGCCTCGCCAATGCTGCAATGCCGAGTCTAGCGTCATGCAGGAGTAGAGCAACGCAATTAGAGGCAACCCCAATGCCAACCAATCAGGGCAGCCATCCAGCTGCACCACACAATCCCATGATCAGCACGCGCTGTCCCGGCGCAAACAATGGAGCGTCTTGCCAAGCGTGCAGTTGCCGCGTCAACGCTGGCGTTCCCAGCGGAATGGCCAGTACAGTGGGTTGGCTGGAGGCTGCCGCCTGCCGCAGCCCTCGGCAAACAGCTCGATATTCTGCCCCTTGTGGCACAAGAATAGTGTGGAGTGACATCCTCCCGGCTCTCATGCTTCGCATAGAGAGCGGGCTTCGCATTGCATCGGCTCGGTATTCCGGTCGCCTCGATGCGCTTGGACGGGATGACC
>JAYUYI010000431.1:0-1513 GCA_043752545.1 Thermoleptolyngbya sp. | reverse complement strand
CCCAACCACCAGAGGTGCTCACAACTGCGACAGAACTGCCATTGGACAAGGAGTCAATAGCAGCAAAACCAGACCCAGGGCCACTGCGCACGGTTAATGGGCTGCCATTAGTGGAAACAAAGTAGCCACCAGCACCACCGTCATCACCACCGGTACCACCGGAGGTGCTCAGCCAATCAGACGTCACCCAGCCGCCGCCGCGAATTTCCGACCAACCGCCAGATTGTCTAACTACCGTAACAGCCGTGCCGTTCGATAAATAATCGATGGCAGCATAGCCACCACCGGGGCCAGAGCGAACTGTAAGCGCACTCCCATTAGTGCTGACATAGGACGTGCCGATGCCACCGCCACCGCCACCGCCGCCAGTGCAGCTATTGCCGACTAAATAGGGGCTGTTAGAATTCTCGGCGTCGCCTAGACCCAAAGCGTCTGCGGTTTGAGGTCCCACCACGCCATCGGCAGACAAACCACTATTGGATTGAAATCTCTGGACAGCGCTTAGGGTGCCAGAACCAAACGTGCTGTCGATGCCACCAAGGCTATAACCGGCGCTGGTGAGGGCAGCTTGAACATCGCTTACGGCTGAACAAACATCGCCCAAGCGCACAACGGCTTCAGCGTTGGGGGCAGTGCCGACTACAGCTGAAAGAACTACGGCTGTGGACATTGCTCCTACCCAGGCAGAACTGGGGATTGCCAGGTTGACCTGCAATTCGGGAGTCGGATTAGGGTCTTCGTAGGCCACTGCGGCATAGGTAAATGCTAGTGCTTCCATAAATCTCCTTGCTCGCGTTATACGAGTTTTCAGGTTACAGGGACATATTAAGTAAATCGACACTCATACAATCCAAGCTCAAAAGCGGCATGCGGCCTGCACAGCAGGCAACACAACACGTCCAGAACGTTTGATTATCGACGGCTCTTTCTACTTAAAACTTAAGATCTGGTCAAATTAAGGCCAGCTCTTAAGTTTTTTCTACTGATACATGAGCAGCCCTGAGTTTCTGCCAAATTTGGCCAGGAAACAGATTCTTAAATTAGATCTTTTTAATGATCAATTTAAAAACCTATGGTATCCCAAAATTATCCGATGGAACCCAAAAACCAGGAAAGTTTCACTTGAAAAATGTTGCTTCGCTTCCTACTAAGTATTCCTCTCGTACTTCTGGCAACCTGTACAGCTTTAGTCAACCCGACATCTGACTGCTAGGATCAGTCTCTACTTAAATAATCTTTAGCCGTAATTTTTCTGTTTATAGCAGAACCGCCTGAGTCGTTCAACCGTACCTCGAACCTGCCATTGCTATAGCTTTTAGGCGTCGATTATTTTACATGCCTTTATTGGCTAGGAATTTAAGTCTAAGAAGGCTGTCATCTTTAATCGGCAGGACGTAGCGAGGCTGGTGCCTTTGTACTAAACATAAGTTCTGCCGACGATAGTATTGTCTGTTTTGGCCATTAATCTATCTTTAGGAGGGTGCATTTGAGGATTAAATTAATCTCGGTTTAC
>JAYUYI010000430.1:0-1514 GCA_043752545.1 Thermoleptolyngbya sp. | reverse complement strand
ATCCTGTAGTTGCTCAAACGGTTGCAGGTGTGATTCAAAAGGCAAGTCCAGAGTTAGCCGAGATGCCCTAAGCCTGTTCGTGTAGAGACGCAATTAATCGCGTCTCTACACGAACAGGCTTAACAGTTAATGTAGTGCTCTAGCTCCCAGGGTGTAATCGCGGCGCTGTAGCTGTTCCATTCCTGCTGCTTGAACTCTAGCAACGTTTTGCTAGCCTGCTCACCGAGGGTATCCATCAGCAGCGGGTCTTGCTGGAGGCATTGCATGGCTTCGGGGAGGTTGGCGGGTAGCACTTGTAGATCGGGGAACTCGGAGCCGCGCACAAACAGGTTGCCGTCTAGCGGTTTGCCGGGATGCAGATGCTGTGCCATGCCATCAAGTCCGGCGGCTAGGAGACCCGCTTGTGCCAGGTAGAGGCAGGCGGCACCGTCAATGAGGCGGCACTCGAAGCGCCCGCCTTCGGGGATGCGAATCATGTGGGTGCGGTTGTTGCCGCCGTAGGAAATGTAGCGCGGTGCCCAAGTGCTGCCGGAGGTGGTGGTGCTGGCCGCCAGTCGTTTGTAGGAGGTGATAGTCGGGTTGCAAAGGGCAGAGAGGCCGCGCGCGTGGCTGAGCACACCTGCCAGGAATTCGTAGGCGATCGCCGATATTCCCATGCCGTCTGCCTCATCCTCAAAGGCATTCTGGTCGCCGTTCCATAGGCTCATGTGCAGATGTGCCCCATTGCCCGTCAAATTACTAAATATCTTGGGCATAAAGCTAGCGGTTAGCCCCTGCTGCTCGGCCAAGCTCTTGACCATGTACTTAAAAAAGACGTGGCGATCGGCAGTTACCAGGGCATCGGCATAGGTCCAATTGATTTCAAACTGGCCATTGGCATCTTCGTGGTCGCACTGATACGGCTCCCAGCCCAAGTGCTCCATGTACTTCACCAACGTTGAGATCAAGTCGAACTGCCGCATCAAGTTGAGCTGATCGTAGCAAGGCCGATCGGTGGTATCGAGCGCATCGGCTACCTGATAGCGCTGTTCAGTTTTTTTGAGGAGGCAAAATTCGGCTTCTACCCCGGTTTTATACTGGTAGCCCAGATTGGCACATTGCTTTAGCACCTGTTTAAAGATCATTCGAGGTGCGGCCAAAAATGGCTTGCCCTCAATGTACACATCGCTGGCTAACCAGCCCACGTTTGGCTGCCAAGGCAGGACGATCAGCGAGCTGGGATCGGGGATGGCGGCAATGTCGGGAGCGTCGGGACCTAGCCCCAGATTGGACGCAAAGGGCGCAAAACAGGCTCCATTCGCTTCTACAACTGCAATTTTCGCAGCGGGTACCAGCTTAGCTCGCGTTCCCCCCAGCAGGTCGGTATACGAAACTAGGAAGAAGTCAAGGTCTAACTCGCTCGCCAGTTCAGACAGCGATCGCCCTTCCGTCACAATTAAAACCACGCAAAACTCCCAAACACTTGCCCTATAGTAAATCAACCTGGCGTAGCAAGGTTTGTATCTTGGGCTACG
>JAYUYI010000429.1:0-4138 GCA_043752545.1 Thermoleptolyngbya sp. | reverse complement strand
TGGCTCTGCCATAGCCGCCATACCAGCCCGCAAAAATGACTACCCCGTCGTCGGCAGCACGAATTGGGCTGCCATAGGGTGCACCAAAATCGATCCCGGCATGGAAGCGACGAGTGCGCAGAATGGGATGCTGGCGATAGCCAAAGCTACTGGTGAGAGGGCCATCGCTGGGTAAGCTCATCACCCCCGTACCCCGAATAACAATGCGATTGCGACCGCTACTCAGGCGCAGCCGAATGAGGTTGGCAATATTGCCGGAATCCCGAGCCAGCTGATCTTCAGCTTCTTCTAACGCCTGCTGGTCTTTTTGGAGGCGATCGATCAGCGAGGCTTGAAAATTTGCCTGCTGCTCATATTCTGTTTTATCGGCCAATAGCTCTTGGGTGAGTAGCGCAATGTCATTTTTTTGGCGCTCTACAGTCCGGCGATGGCGATTTAACTCAGCGGACTGCTGTTTCAGCCGTTCCATAAAATCGCGATCGCTTTGGTAAACCCGGCGTAGCTGGTAGCGGCGATCGATAAAATCATTTAAATCTTGGCTTTGTAGCAATACCGCAAACCCTCGACTGCCCTGCTGCCGCTGCAAAAACCGCAGCCGTGCCACGGTCGAAAATTGCTGAGCTTGATAGGCTTGTTCAAACTTGACGAGGTCTTTCTGTAGCGCCGTCAGGCGAGTATTGGCATCCTTCAGCTTCGCTTCATTTTGCTTAATTTGGGTAGCCGTGTTGGTGATCCGATCTTGCAGCCCATCCAAACGGTTTTTCGCAGAATCTTCCAACGTATCGAGGCGATCGCGCTGTTGATTGAGGGTTGACCGCTGCCGTTCAAGCTGCTGCCGCTGCTGCCGTAGGGTATCGATTGAGGCTGGCGGCGACGCTTGTGCCACCTGTACCTCCTGCGCCAAATTACCCGACATGGCCCATCCCTTAATCGGCAACAGCACGGCAATACCAACCAGCAGCAGCCCGATTAGTGCCAATAGTAGAGTGCGCGAAGGCGATCGCGTCAGCGTTATATCGTATCGTCCGAGTCTGGTCATACCCTCCGTTAGCCATGCCCTAAAGAAATTAGAGCAACGACGCCAAATATTATAAGCACGGCTCCCGAAACCCGATTCAGCCATTGCAGCAGATTCAGCTTGAACGCAGATCGCAATAAACTAACGACACTGCTCAGCAGCAGCCACCACAGCGCAGACCCCACAAACACCCCCAGCACTAGCGTCATAGCGGCTAGGCGAGCGGCTGGTGAAGACGTCTCTGTGCTGGCCAACCCCAACCCAGCAAATACGGCGGCAAACGACATAATCGTGGCCGGGTTTGTAATCGTTAACACCACGGTAGAAAAGTAGGCACCTGCCAGCCCCTGAGCATTGGCTAAACCCACCAGCTCGGCTGGTTTTGTCGCTGGTTTTGCTAAAAACGTCTGCACCCCTAAGTAGATTCAAAAAAATCCCGCCGACTAACCGAAACCAAAACGACCGACCCACTAGAATACCAGAAATTGCCGTTAACCCATAGGCCGCGATCGCGCCGTAGACCGCATCAGCCGTTGCCGCCCCCAGCCCCGACAGCAACCCGGCCAACCGCCCCAGCGTCAGCGTCCGCCGAATACACAACACCCCAATCGGCCCTACCGGAGCGGCGATCGAAGACCCGACCAATAGCCCCCGACCAAACAGCCCAATATCCATACGCACCTTTTTTATTTATCTTTATTTGACTAAATAGTTGTCACTCACAAATCAGCACCCGAATCTCGCAAGGGTATTGCGCGAAACACCCCTACAGTCCAGCTCGCTCCTCCTTCATCCCTCCTCCTTCCCGTTCTCCCATCGGCAAAATCGGCGTTTCCTTCACGGTTGAAAGCACAATCGTCGTGCGGGTGCGGAGAATGCCAGGAAGCTCTTTGAGGTCATTGCTGATCAGCCGTTCCAAGTCTTTGGTGTGGCGGCATCTAACTTTTAGCCAATAGTCGTCATCTCCCGTCATGTGATGACACTCTTGCACCTCGGCCAACTGCTGCACCCGCTCCAAAAAAGCCGCCCGATGCTCGGGGCGCTCTAACGTGACGGCAATGAAGGCAGTGAGGCTGCAACCCGCTAACTCGGCATCGACCAGAGCCGCATAGGCTGTAATAACTCCCCGTTCTTCTAAGCGCCGCACCCGATCGGCTGTGGCAGGGGCAGAGAGTTGCAAAATGGCGGCCAGATCAGACCAGGTCATCCGCCCTTGCCGCATCAAATGCTGCACTACCTTATAATCTACTTCATCTAGGCTCATAGACTTAATATAAAAAGGTTTTAGCTAAAAAAAACTATCTTTTATAAGATAACAGGCTTTTGTAATTTGGGATCTGTCTGGTTTGGAGCACTTCAAGCGGCAGCGGCTTCAGTTTCAACGTCTCACGGCAGTAATTTTCCGTGGTATCCCAGTGGTTCTGCGGGCAATTAAGGAACAAATGTAATGAGGAACGGTCAACTTTCTAGGAGGCGTTTCGTCTCCTGCCTAGAGGGTTGGGGGGCTGACCCTCTGGGTATTTCAACGTCACGAAGATTCAAATAGGAGCTGCTGACAATTATTTTTAGGTGTCACAGATTGCACAGCCCCTAAGATAACGGGGCAGCTCGCTACAATGAAGGCTAGTGAATGTTTGTAGCCTTTGGCGATCGCCCATGACTTCTTCTAAAATTTCGTTACTCGGCCTCAAGTCTCAGCATTTTCGGCATCCCCTCGACTTGCAGGCCACACAAGCCTTGCAGCAACTGCCTGGGATGGATGTGCTAGTGCGTAGCTTAGTCGGACCTGTGGCAGAACAGTTTTTTCAGCTAGAAAATCTGGCATCCGGCATTTTGGTCAGTGAGCGACAGTTGCCCGACTTGCACAAGCTGTTGCTGGAAGCATGTCAGGTGCTAGATTTGGAGCCGCCGCAGCTATATGTGCGCCAAAACCCGGTGCCCAATGCCTACACCTTTGCCATGCGCGGCAAGCAGCCGTTTGTGGTGCTGCATACCTCGCTAATTGATTTACTCACCCCCGATGAAATTCAGGCGGTGATTGCCCATGAATTGGGGCATTTAAAGTGTGAGCACAGCGTTTATTTAACGCTGGCCAACATTGTAGTGCTGGCCGCCGGACAGTTTGGCGTTCCGGGTGGCATGGTGGCTCAAAGCTTGCAGGAGCGGATGTTGGAATGGGTGCGCTGTGCCGAGTTTACCTGCGATCGCGCTGCCCTGCTGGTCGCTCAAGATCCGCGAGTTGTAGCGTCGGTGCTGATGAAGCTGACGGGCGGTTCTCCGTTGCTAGCGGCCCAACTCAACCTAGATGCGTTTCTAGAACAGGCGCGATCGTATGACGAGCTGAGCTTGAGCGAAATCGGGCAGCTGTTGCGGCAAGCCCAAACCGCTCAACGCACCCACCCGGTTCCGGTGCTGCGCGCCCGAGAAATTGATCGATGGGCAGCCACTCAAGATTATCAAGCACTTTTACAGCAGCGCCCAATGCTATATAATAAGGAAACGAAATCCAAGGGCGGATGGCGGAATTGGTAGACGCACCACACTCAAAATGTGGCGCCGAAAGGCTTAAGAGTTCGAGTCTCTTCCCGCCCATCTCTGGTTGATTGACCCCTGCTGAACCTATTCGGCAATGACTGGGCGACGCAAAAAAAAATGTGTTGCCCAGTCCGTTTAGCTCAGTTTGTTTGAAGGATGCTTTTCCGATCACGATCAAGGGTGGACATCCGGAATGGGTCGATGGAGACTGGTTGATTACTATATAAAAGCACGATGTGTAACTTTCAATCTGCCCTCATCCCCCAACCCCTTCTCCCAAGTGGGGAGAAGGGGAGCAAGAGTGGCTCAAAGTCCCTCTCCCTGTCTGGGAGAGGGGTTGGGGTGAGGGCGATTCGGGAAGGTTGTACATGGGATCAGCTAGTAGACCAGCTAAACGGTAGATCAGCAGAGGAAAAAACCTGTGGCACAACAATTGAAACGGTGGGAGTCACCTCGTCGAGAGGGGCGTAACTCCAAAGGCAAGGGCGGTAGCGCTAGACAGCGGCAGCTGCGAAAGCAATTCAAAACCCTGAGTCAGAAGCTAAAGCAGGGCGATCGCGCCGACAGCCGAGACAATAGCCGCGA
>JAYUYI010000428.1:0-4140 GCA_043752545.1 Thermoleptolyngbya sp. | reverse complement strand
TGATGAGCGAGACATAATCTTTACCTAACCTCTAGGACTCCCGACCACCACGACCACGCTTTGAAGTGCGGCGACGACGACGAACAATCAGTGCACTGCTGGCCTTCTTCTTCTTCCGAGTTTTAGCGCCCAAAGTTGGCTTGCCCCAAGGCGTAACAGGGCCAGAACGACCAATGGGAGCGCGTCCTTCACCACCACCATGGGGGTGATCAACGGGGTTCATCACGCTGCCTCGCACCTGAGGACGACGACCGTCCCAACGCTTACGCCCCGCTTTACCTAAGCTGACGTTACGAACATCAGCATTACCCACCTGTCCAATGGTTGCGTAGCATTCTCGTCTGATTAAGCGAACTTCGGTAGACGGCAAACGCAGCGTGACAAAGTTACCTTCTTTTGCCACAAGCTGAGCTGAAGCGCCAGCAGCCCGGACGATTTGCCCACCTCTTCCGGGGGTTAGCTCTACGTTGTGAACCGTAGTACCCAATGGCATGTTGCCCAAAGGCATCGCATTTCCAACTTCGAAGGGAACAGTAGGCCCCGCTACAACGGTTGCCCCTACAGCCAGCCCAGCCGGATGAAGAATATATCGCTTTTCACCATCTTGGTAGTAGAGCAAAGCGATTCGGGCGTTGCGATTGGGATCATACTCAATCGAAGCAACCTTGGCTGGGATAGTATGCTTGTCGCGGCGGAAATCAATCACGCGATAGAGGCGTTTATGACCACCACCACGGTGGCGGCAGGTAATGACGCCCCGGTTGTTCCGCCCCTTGGGACGATGAACTGAGTAGGTCAGTGATTTTTCTGGTTCGCTGCGAGTAACTTCAGCAAAATCAGAAACCGATCGCTCTCGGGTTCCGGGGGTGTAGGGTCGATATGTACGAATACCCATAGCTCAGACTCTTAGAAGAACGGGACGCTAAATCTTGGACAGGAAGCCGGACGCCGTGAAGCTAATCCAAAAGGGGAAAAGTTTAGATGCAGTCAATTAAACTTCTGGGAAAAGAGTAATAGAATCGCCGGGTGCCAGCGTAACGATCGCACGCTTGTATCTGGGCTTGTGACCCGCAAACTTACCAACTCGCTTCTCTTTAGCAGGAGGATTGCTAGTGTTTACTGCAACTACCTTGACTTCAAAAAGACCTTCAATGGCCGCCTTGATGGCCGGTTTGGTGGCCTTTGGAGCCACTTCAAAAACATACTGGTTGTCTTCTAATAGCTGAGTTGCCTTCTCGGTTACTAAAGGACGGCGGATGAGATCAGGCAGTTCGCGCACATCAAATTTAGTCACCGTAGACCTCCTGTACCTTTTCAATAGCCGTTGCCGTTGCCACAATTTTGTCGGCCGTTAGCAGATCGTGAATGTTCAAGTTACTGGCAGATATCATTCGCAGCGCACCGATGTTACGCGCAGATAGATAGACCATGTCGTTCCGCTCAGAAACGATTAGAAGCACCTTCTCCTCAGTTTCTACTCCCCAACGAGCTAGAGCTTGAACCAGCTCTTTTGTCTTAGGGCGAGAAAGCTGATCAGCAAAGTCTTCTACCACGATTAGATCTTCGGTGCGGCTTTGAAACGCGGTGCGCAGCGCAAGTCGACGCTCTTTCCGGTTCATCTTGACGGAATAGTCTCTGGGCTTAGGCCCAAAAATGACACCGCCACCCCGCCATAGAGGAGAGCGATTAGACCCAGCACGAGCACGGCCTGTTCCTTTTTGACGCCAAGGTTTGCGTCCGCCACCTCGCACCTCGGCGCGAGTTTTAGCAGAGGATGTACCTTGACGGGCATTGTTCATTTGCCGAACTAGAGCCCGATGAACAATATGAGCGGCGTTTTCTTCTTTGGCTACTCGCAAGTCTAAGGAGGCTGTTCCAGCCTCGTCACCCTGCCAATTTTTAACAACACATTCAACCATGAGCTTTCTCCTTAAAATAGGGACTAGGTATAGATGTCAGATCGGATCTCTAGTTCCCAATCCCTACTTCGCCTTCCCCACTAACTTGGCGGGCACGATGTTAATCAGTGCACCTGGCTTCCCAGGAACAGCCCCTCTAATTAAGATTAGATTGCGATCGCCGTCAACTCTGACTACCGTCAATTTCCGAATTGTCACCTGGGAACCGCCCAAGCGACCCGCCATCCGCTTACCTGGGTAAACCCGCCCGGGCGTAGTACCTGCACCTGTAGAACCAGGCTGACGGTGGTTCTTAGAACCGTGCGCCATTGGTCCACGCTTGAAGTTATGACGCTTCTGATAACCTGCGAACCCACGACCAATGCTGGTTCCGATGACATCTACTTCTTGTCCAGGAGTAAAAATATCGGCCTTAATTTCCTGTCCGAGTTGATACTCGGTTGGGGCGGCAAGTCGGTATTCTTTGAGGTGCCGCAATGGTGATGCCTCAGCCTTGCGCAAATGCCCGAGTTCGGGTTGACTGATTGCCTTCTCAGTAGTCGCACCAAAACCAACTTGAACAGCGGAATAACCATCCGTTTCAGCGGTTTTGATTTGAGTAACCGTGCACGGACCCGCCTGTACAACGGTGACAGGAACAGATTTTCCCGCTTCGTCAAAAATCTGGGTCATACCCAGCTTGGTTCCAAGAATTCCAACAGACACGGTTACACGTCTCCCTATTCACACACTACAAAGGAGCCAGAACAGTCCTCAACCGCAAAAGCGATTAGGCACGGCTCTAGTCAGCTCCAATGGACGTTTACAGAATCAGCCCTATTTCACATCCTGCATTCACAGCAGATGGATCTCTGGGATCTCCGCAATCTCTCAGGCAGAATCTACGAGCTACAAACGGTCTATGCCGCTGCACTGCCTGTATTTGTCAGGACTTGGAAAGTGAAACAATCCAGTATCCTTTTCTCAAGGTTTGCTATCAACCCTTAACTAGGTTGCCCTAGCAAAAGCTGAAAAACCTTTTTTGACAACGACCAACTAGTATAGAGCAAGTTAAACAAATTTGTCCAGCAGATTCTTAAACCGAGAGCTTCAGCTGGGATTTGCCCTTGCCTAACTGAGATTTATCCTTTGCAAGTATAGCCTAGTTTTAGAACCCTGTCTCTCAAATAGAATAGATTTCTAACATGGATAGATATTGCAGTTTTTTTGGAGCTGGTTTAGGAGTTGGTTTGGATTTAGTATCGTGTAGTGCAACTGGAGAGGCAGTAGGTCGCCTAGTCCAAAAGAGCCGATCAGACCTTGAGATTTATCGAGATTTAAATCTTGAGATCGATTGAGACCTGAAGGAAAAGCCAATCATCATGACAGGAAAACCCAATACAACGGGTCTATCCACTTAAAATCTCAGCGTGGTAAAGTGCTTTAGGAATAGCAAGGAACACCAGCGTATGGCACTGATTACGACAGGCAAGCCGTTTATCCGCGATCTAGAACAGTTTGGTGCGCTGGGCGTGTATGTTCCGCTGGAAGGTGGACACGAAGGCCGGTATCAGCGGCGTTTGCGCGGGGCAGGCTACACCCTGCTCAATATCACAGTCCGAGGGCTAGGCGATCTATCGTCCTACTTACTCGACGTGCATGGAATTCGTCCGCCTCATTTGGGCAAAAAGAGTACCAAGGATCGAGAAGGTGCTGTAGGGTATCGTTACTATGTGCCCCCAATTGCGACTTATCAAGTAGAGTCTCTACCTGCGAAATCCAAAGGGCTGGTGATTTGGATGATGGAAGGCCATGTGCTTGACCCGTCTGAGCTAGAGTTCTTAACCAAGCTCCCCTTGGCTGATCCCAAGATTAAGGTAGTGCTGGAAATGGGAGGCGATCGCAGCTTTACTTGGAAGCCGTTGCAGGATGTGTTAGCCGCTGCATAAACATCCTCCACCGGGTTGGTGAGCCTTAGTACTACTGAGGCTGTACTTGCGACTCTACTAAAGCGGTACAAGCTAATTTATGGCTGATGACTGAATTATTCTTGTCATTGGGCGTTCCAAGCGATCCCCAATTTGTAGTACACTATGGGCACCATCGGTATCTGCCGATTTTGGATTAACCCATTAGGATGTAGGGGTGATTAAATTGCACACCCCCTTACGGTCTCTTAAAGAAGGCAGTTGGTTTAAGCTCATTTGTGGAGCCAGCTTCCAATACCTCCCTGCAATTCGCA
>JAYUYI010000427.1:0-4153 GCA_043752545.1 Thermoleptolyngbya sp. | reverse complement strand
CCCAACTCAAAACTCAAAACTCAAAACTTCCTCAATCTACTTCCCTCCCCACTTATGGGGCTGAAGTTGTCCACCAAGCCAGAGCATAGGGCTGTGTTTTTTCGTTGACGCGATCGCGATAGACGACGCGAATTTTGTAGCGCCCAGCGGCGGCTACCGGATGGAAAATGTGCTCAACGCTATCGACCTGGCTGACAGACGACCAAACGGCATCGCCTACATCGTTATCATCTGCTCGCATGAGATAAATATCCAGGTTGTTTAACCCTTGATCGTCAAAGGTTTCGCCCACATCGAACAGCTCATTTTGATTGGCATCGTTGAGGTTGACAACGCGGTTCCAGGCCAGCGTGGCCGCCACGTAGCTACCCGCCCGCAGCGGTTGCTGAATCACATAGTCCTGATGCTCTGGCACCTCGTTGGTGGTACCCACGCTGCTGTAATCCCAACCAATAGCGGGCACCGCCGCCGCCGAACTCCATTGACCGGGGCTAAATTGCAAAATGGCTCGGTAGGCATTCAAGTGCCCAGTGCCCATGCTGGCGTTGAGCGGAATCGCTTGGTTGGCGTAGGCATCAGATTGCAGCCAACCCACGTTGCGTTGATCGACGACCGTGCGGGTCATGCCCAACAGTAGACCATCGCCTGGATCTTGCACCTTGTCCGTCGAGTTCATCAAAATGGCTTTGATCACTTCATGGCGACGAGCATCTAGGCTCCAGTTGGCCTGCTTTTCACGGATTTGGCGATCGCCATACTCTTGAACCAAGGCCACCGTTGCGGTGACATGAGGTGCAGCAAAACTGGTGCCCGTCCCTGCCGGGTTGCTTGGTGTTCCATCTGGTTCGATGGTAGGAATGCTGGTGCCGGGAGCCATCAGGCTAATGGAGCGGCGATCGCCCACATTGCTTTCTGGCTCGGCAGCGCGATTGTAAATTGGCGGCGGCTCACTGCCCAAGTCAAACGAACTAACTTTGCGAAAGACGCCATTCACCTCGCTGGAATTGGCGATCGTCATGCCATTGAAGTTATCAGTAGGAATGGGAATTCCACCCTGGCCTTGGTTACCCGCAATCACATACAGCACATTGTGTTGATTGGCAGACCAGTCAATGCACTGAGTTAGCAGCGCATTGCCATCCAACGCCGCGTTGGGTCGAGGGTCTTGAGCCAGCGACTCGCCAAAACTAAAGTTAATTGCCCGCACGTCATCGCCGTTTTGCTGAGCCACCGTTTGGGAAGCCAGACATTCTTCAGCCTGCCCCCCCTGCTGTTCAAATCCACTCGCGGCTGAATAAAGCCGAGCCTCAGGAGCCACCCCCTGCAAAAATTTATCACTGCTGATCATAATGCTGGCGATATTGGCCGCATGGGGATCAACATAGTCGTTTGGGCTAGCCAACCCATCTCGGTAAAATAGCCGCCCTAGATTAACGACAAAATTTCCTGCCGCTACTTTGTCTAACCCAAACTGTGCCGGACGGCCAATCTCGACCTGCCCAATGGCAATTTTGCGACCCGTCAAATTGTAAGGCGGTGCCTGAAGGCGACGCACATCAATGCCACCCTCGTCCATTGAGTTGACCAATGCTAGGACGGGAGCACTGGCTAAGGCAAGCAGCGTACCCCCTACCAACCATCCAAACCGCTTTACTTGATGGCGCTGAGCCATATTTTTCTCTCCACAACCTGTAAATTTGAAGTTTTGGATAATCTAACGGACGACGATCAAGAGGAGGGGTGACATTTTGTTAAACTTAATACCATGCAGCATCCCAGGAGAACTTACCCCTATGACCCCAACCTCGCCCAGCAAGCCCATCGTGATTGCTCCATCTATCCTATCAGCAGATTTCAGTCGCCTGGGTGAGGAAATTTCTGCGGTAGACAAAGCCGGAGCCGACTGGATTCATATAGATGTGATGGATGGCCGCTTTGTGCCCAACATCACCATTGGTCCCTTGATTGTTGAAGCCATTCGCCCCTATACCCAAAAGCCGCTGGATGTTCACTTAATGATTGTGGAACCCGAAAAATACGTAGCGGATTTTGCCAAAGCGGGTGCCGATCATATCTACGTCCATGCGGAGCACAATGCGTCGCCTCACCTGCACCGCACCTTGGGTCAAATTAAGGAATTGGGCAAAAAGGCTGGGGTGGTGTTGAATCCGGGTAGCCCACTGGAGCTGATTGAGTACGTGTTGGAACTGTGCGACTTGGTGCTGATTATGAGCGTCAACCCTGGGTTTGGCGGTCAGAGCTTTATCGCTGGCATGGTGCCCAAAATTCGCCAATTGCGCCAGATGTGCGATGAGCGCGGCCTAGACCCCTGGATTGAAGTAGACGGCGGCCTAAAAATTAACAACACCTGGCAGGTGCTAGAAGCGGGCGCAAATGCGATCGTGGCTGGCTCTGCGGTGTTCAACGCCCCTGACTACGCTGAGGCGATCGCCGGTATTCGCAACAGCAAACGCCCCGAACCTGCCCTAGCCACGGCATAAGCGCATCACGCGACCTGTGGGGGCGAACAGCCGTTTGCCCCTACAGAAATGCACCGAGGTTGATTAACGGGCTTGGCTTTGAGCCTGCTGCAAGAGCTGAGACGCGCTAGCTGCCCAGCGAGCGTTGCCCTGCGAAGTGTAAAGGGTTTGGGCATATTGCAGGACGCGTCGCGCTTCGGGGTAGTTGGTTTGGCGCAAGAAGACCAGCCCCGCGCCATAGTAGGCATTGGCATAGTTGGGATTGGCTTCGGCAGAGCGCCGGAATGCCTGGAGCGCCCGGTTGAGGTCTCCCTGCTGTAGCAGCACCGAACCCAAACTGTAGTGGGCTTCGGCATAGCGAGGGTTGATGGCGATCGCCCGTTCAAAGGAGCGAATTGCCTCTGACGGCTGCCGCTGTTCGTCATAAATCAGGCCGAGATGGTAGGACGGCTCAGCTGCACTGGGGCTAAGCCGAGCCGCCTGTCGGAGCGCGACGATCGCCTGGGGTTGATTGCCCTGTCGCCGTCGTACCAGCCCCAAATTGTAATAAGCAATGCCCAAGTTGGGATCGAGCTGGGTTGCGCGCTGCAAATATTGCCCGGCCAAATCTAAATTGCTGCCCTCTAGCAATGCCGCTCCCAAATTGGCAAACGCCAGCGCAAAACTCGGATCGGCCTGCGTTGCCTGATAAAACGCCGTAGCCGATGCCTGAAGATCGCCCTTTTGCCGCAATGCCAAACCCAAATTGTAGTAAGCCGGAGCCAGCCGTGGATTAGTCTGGATAGCCTGCTGAAAGGCAGCGATCGCCGCCTCTAGTTGACCATTTTGAATCAGTTGAATGCCCCGGTTCATCTCCGGTGCACCGGCTTCCACCGGGCTACCCTCGCGCGGAATAGTCATCTGAGCCAGCCCTGGCAGGGGGCTGCCCAGCAGCAGGACAAGTCCAAGTAAAACACTCAAGCGGCAGGTGGAGACAAACATAGGATACGACAAGTTGGACGTTGGCCAATGGACTCTACGGGTAATACAGAAGATATCGTACTAGATCGCCTGCCCATTGAATGATTGCCAGGTATGAGCGTCTCGCTCACAGGCTCACAAGTCATAAGGCGAGCGAGACTTTTGCGTTACCCATACACTACGTGAACCCATTAGCCTGCAAGTTGCCAATCTGGGTTTCTTGCTGTTGAATCGCGGCCTCGTGCTGCTGCAAATTGGCCTGGAGCGATTGAAACTGCTGCTGGTGCTCAACAGAAAGTTGACCAAGCTGCGGCTGGAGCAAGTTTAGCTGTTGAGTCAGCGTGCTAATTTGCTGGTCTTTTTCAACAATTAGCCGATCTTTTTTTTGGAGCAGGTCAGACTTCTCCTCAATCTCCAGCGCATTTAGTGCTGCCCGAATCAGGTTGAAGTAATAAGACTGCGACACATCCACCTGCTGGGCATCCTCGCGGTGTTGCCCTAGCCAGCCCCATGCTTGCTGCGGCTGCACGGCTAGCAGATGCCCCTCCGGATTGTAAATGTGTAGCTCTCGCTCGTCTTGCACGACGGCAATCCGGCACAGGTACTTGCGCTTGTTGAAATAGAACGTCACCCCCGTCAGCCTATCGGCCTGATCGCTCTTGTCCTCTAGCTCCCGATCTCCCGATCGCCCCTCACTGGCCAAGAAATTCGGA
>JAYUYI010000426.1:0-4153 GCA_043752545.1 Thermoleptolyngbya sp. | reverse complement strand
CGCAACGCGGCACATTACTCCTGACTCTTTTCTTCGGCCAGCACCCACGTATCTTTGCCGCCGCCACCTTGGGAGGAGTTGACGACCAGAGAGCCGCGCCGGAGGGCAACGCGGGTGAAGCCGCCGGGGTTGACGTAGATGTCTTTGCCGTAGAGGATGTAGGGTCGCAGATCAACGTGGCAGCCTTCGAGGCGATCGCCAATCAATGTCGGCACCCGAGACAAAATTAGGGTGGGCTGAGCAATGTAGTTGCGGGGCGCGGCACAAATCCGGGCGGCAAAGTCTTCGCGTTCTTCTGGGGTGGCATGGGGACCCACTAACATGCCATAGCCACCAGATTCATTGGCGGCTTTGACCACCAGTTTGTCTAAGTTTTCTAGAACATGTGCCTGATCCGTCGGTTCCCAGCACAGGTAGGTGGGTACATTGGGGATCAGTTGGTCTTCGCCCAGATAGTATTTCACCATCTGGGGCACGTAGGCGTAGATTACCTTATCGTCGGCTACACCTGTACCAGGAGCATTGGCCAGCGCCACGCGCCCTCGACGGTAGACGTCCATTAGACCGGCAACGCCCAGCATGGAGTCGGCGCGGAAGGCGGTAGGGTCGAGAAACTCATCGTCGATGCGGCGGTAGACTACATCGACGCGCTTCAGTCCTTTGGTGGTTTTCATTTGCAAATAGCCGTCTGCCACCACCAAATCGCGGCCTTCAACCAACTCCACGCCCATTTGCTGAGCTAAAAAGGAGTGCTC
The DNA here is from genome assembly GCA_043752545.1 of Thermoleptolyngbya sp. Classification (GTDB taxonomy): domain Bacteria; phylum Cyanobacteriota; class Cyanobacteriia; order Elainellales; family Elainellaceae; genus CASBQJ01. The sequence goes on along the minus strand of JAYUYI010000426.1, from coordinate 3,398 downwards.
AAAGTAGGCCGAGTTGTATTGGCCAGGGGTCATCACCACCACTGTGGGATCGGGCAGGCTAGGAGGTGCCAGGTTGAGCAGGGTTTCTAGCAATTGCCCTGGGTAGTCGTCTACGGGCAGAATCGGCATGCGGTTGAACACGATCGGCAAGGTGGTTTTCATCACCCGCCGATTTTCGAGCACGTAGGAGACACCTGACGGGCAACGTAAGTTGTCTTCTAAGACATACCATTGACCATCGCGATCGCGCACCAGATCGGTGCCTGTAATGTGGCACCAGATGCCGCGCGGCGGCTGGAGGCCAACACAGGGCGGCAGAAACCCTTTAGACGAGGTAATAATCTCCTCAGGAATGATGCCATCTTTAACAATCTTTTGGTCGCCGTAGATATCGCTCAGGAATAGGTTTAACGCTTTAATCCGCTGCTTTAGCCCGCGTTCTAGCCAGGCCCAATCTGGAGCCGTCACAATGCGTGGAATAATATCGAACGGCAACACTCGCTCTGTGCCCTGGGTGTCGCTATAGACATTAAACGTTGCACCCAGTTGCAGCAGAGCTTTTTGGGCAGCCTGTTGGCGGTGTTGCAGCTCATTAATCGAGAGCGAATTGATCCGCTCAATTAACGGCGCTACCTCGGGGCGAGGCTGCCCTTTGGCAATAAACAGCTCGTCGTAAAAATCTCCAGGATCGTAATCGTCAAATTTCACGGCTAATAACGGGCGCGATCGCTACGTGAACAGCATCCAGCTCTCAAGACTTCCACCAAGACTTCCACTATGGCAAACCAGAGGATTGCAATCGGACGCAGGCGATACAGACAAGATCAGCAACTTAAACATCCGGCTCAAGGAGAACGTAAATTTAACCCGTGGTGAAAACTCTGAGATCTAAACTATTTGGGATCTAAGATGAGAGGGATAATATCAATTTTTATCAATTTTTCCGCTCAGCGCAGCCAACCAACGTCATCCAATACCACTATCTAGCAAGGCTTTACCCATGACCTACACCGCCAATCTCGGGACAGGGCAGCAGATTTGGATTGGAAATCAGGGAACCCAAACTACCGTCACCCTGAGCAATGGTGCCGCCGGACAGCAGCAAAGCCAGCGGATGGGTTTTCAAACCGGGCAGTGGATTGCTCCGCCGACGCTATTTCGCACGGCGGGCGGGTTTATTGTGCAGCTAGCAACCGCGCAAGGCGATCGCTATCTTCAGGTGCAAGGGAGCAGTTTGCAGGGGCTGAGTGCTGCGCCCAATTTACAAGCAGCCAGTGCTGTACCTCTAGAGTCCGGCGCAGCACCTTCGATGCCGCCCATGCCGCCCATACAACCCATGCAAATGGGGAATATGCGCATGCAAATGAACCCTATGCAAATGAAGATGGGCGATCTGGAACTGAAGATGGGCGACGCTAGCTCCACTGAGACTCCTACTGCAAGCAGCGCGCCTAATTTTTGCGCTCAGTGCGGTCAACGCTTGCGACTGGGCGATCGCTTCTGTGCCAGTTGTGGGCATCAGGTATCAGCCATACCTAATTCTTAAACAAGATACTGGCTGATCTCACAATAGCTAATTAGTAGTTATTAAGGAATTGCAATAAAACACAATAAAATCCATGTATTTTTAATGTTTAGCTTCATGTCTTTTTTTGAAGCAATGTTATGAAGCGATCAATGTAAATGCTTAATTCAAGTCAAGCTGGAATCCTTTTACCGTATACATTTTGGTAACTATTGATGCTTTTCGTCAACCCTCCAGTTTTGATGAAAAGCATTAAATGTTTTTGCAACCTATTTCACTTCTAAACGACTCTGCGCTTGAATGGTTTCTACGGTGCAAGTTGTCACATCTCATCTATGTTGATGTCGGCACGCCCATTAATTTAAGTTGCAACCGTTAGGACGCAAATATATGAACTGGTTTTCACAACTCACGCGTTTAATTTTCGATTTTTACCGAGAAGATCCAACTCAACTGGCTCAGTTGAGACAGCTTGAATCTTGCAAACTCTCTCGCCGGGGCGGGGTATTGCGAGTAGATTGCCGTGATTTCCCGACCGCAGATGCGATCGTCGCGGCTGGAACGTTACTCAAAGAGCCGATCGCCCAACTGCGTCTGGCTCATCAAATCAACATTATGGTGAAGGGTTCGCTGCTCGCTGCTTTACCTATCGATATATCCAAGTCTTCGCGGCTCAGCATCTAAGCCAATACAACAACTTGACCCAAAAGGAAGACCTCCAACCTTTTCAAAAAGTTGGAGGTCTGGTGCTCCTGGAGACCAGTTCTAAATTTTGAATTTTGAGTTTTGAATTAATCGCCTCACTCAAAACTCAAAACTCACTAGCTAGCCACGAAATTTAGCGCCACCCCGTTCATGCAATACCGTTGCCCCGTAGGTGCAGGGCCGTCATCAAATACATGCCCTAGGTGCCCACCACAGCGGCGGCAATGCACTTCGACGCGCGTCATAAACAGAGACGTGTCGGTTGTAGTGGCGATCGCCCCCTCAATAGGAGCATAGAAACTAGGCCAGCCCGTGCCACTTTCAAACTTGGTTTCTGACGAGAACAGCGGTAAGTCACACGCAGCACAGTGGTAGCTGCCGTGATCATGCTGTTGATTGAGCAGGCTGCTGTGAGACCGTTCAGTGCCATGCTGGCGCAGCACTGTGTACTGCGCAGGCGTCAACACACTGCGCCATTCTTCATCCGTCTTAGTCACTTCAAATACCGTATCTGGTGCCGCCTGCGCCTGATTGCGCAATCCCAATGCTCGAAATAGTCCCATAGTACCCACCACTGCCAGTGCAGATTTTAAGAAAACTCGTTTGTTCATATACTCTTAGTCTAGTTAGTCTAGATGCCTCCAAACCATTCATAGCCAAAATCTACCCAGTAACCCTTGGTTGGCATTAATTCATTCACCAACGTAATTTGAGTCACCCATTTACTTTGCTTGTATCCCAGCTTGATGGGAGCAGCCAATCGCAGCGGCGCTCCGTTTTCAATCGGCAGCGGCTGACCATTTTTTTGATAGGCCATCAGCGTTTGCGGATGCACAGATGAGGCCAAATCCCAGCTTTCGTAGTAACCATCTGCTGACTTAAAGTAGACGTAACGAGCGCCGGGTTTTGGCTGAGCCAGTTTGATCAAATCTTGCAGCCGCACGCCACCCCACTGCACGATCGCCGCCCATCCTTCCACGCAAACGTGGCGAATCACCATTGACGTCAATGGCATCGCCTGGATCTCAGCCATGCTGAGCTGCATGGGCCGACCCACTTCCCCATCAATCGTTAGCCGAAACTGGCTTGGATCGAGCTGCGGAGTCATGTCAAACGTGTTGATCAGCAGTTTTTCTGGCTCAATGGCACTGCTGGCAAATTCTGGCAC
>JAYUYI010000425.1:0-9921 GCA_043752545.1 Thermoleptolyngbya sp. | reverse complement strand
AAACGATGTTTGGATGCCAGCAAATTCTAATCAGCCCCGATAAAGAACTCAGAGCGCTTCTTGAGTTTGTTTGTAGCGAATCTGCAAAACTCAGCAATTGCGGAACGTATTATTCTCGTCAGCTATATTTCAAGACTGGCAAGATTCCTAGCAAGTTCGACTTGCACCGTGAAATGGGTAAAAATCCCCACTTCTCCTCACTTTGCGCTCAGGCGGCTCAACAAGTTCTAACGACGGTCGCAGAGTCGTTTAAGTCGTTTATGGGACTGCTTAAAGGGGTTAAGCAGGGGACGGTAACGCAACGCCCAAAGCTCCCTGGATATCGACAAGGTGGGTTAGCGCTCATCACGTTTCCGGGTCAGGCAGTCAAGCTGAAGTCTGAAGGTCTGAGATTCCCGCTTGGTAGCAAGGTTAAAGCGTGGTTTGGGTTGGATGCCTTCTATCTGCCAATGCCGTCAAACCTAGACTATAAAGCCATTCGAGAGTATCGAATCCTCCCTAGAAACGGCTGCTTTTATTTAGAGCTTGTCTACAAGTCTGAACCCGTTCAGGCAGACGTAGACCCCGCCAACGCGCTAGGAATTGATCACGGCATCAATAACTGGTTAACGGGCATCTCAAATGTGGGTACATCGCTAATCGTGGACGGGTTGCATCTTAAAAGCCTGAATCAGTTCTATAACAAGCGGATTGCCACGCTCAAAGAGAATCAGCCTCAAGGCTTTTGGTCTAAGCGGTTAGCCTCCATCACTGAGAAGCGGAACCGACAGGTGAGAGATGCGGTTAACAAAGCGGCTAGAAAGGTTGTCAATCACTGCCTAGAGAATCGGGTCGGCACCGTTGTTTTTGGGTGGAACCGAGGGCAAAAAGACTCTGCCAACATGGGAGCCAAAACGAATCAAAAGTTTGTGCAGATTCCCACAGGCAGATTGAAGGGCCGGATCGCTCAACTGTGCGAACAGTACGGGATTCGGTTTGTTGAAACCGAAGAATCATACACGTCCAAGGCTTCATTCGTGGATAGTGATTTTCTGCCTACAATCGGTGCAAAACCCGAAGGGTGGAAAGAGTCAGGCAAACGGGTAAAGCGTGGCTTGTACCGCACTGCTAGCAATCAGTACATCAACGCTGATTGCAACGGGGCGGCAAACATTCTCAGAAAAGTAGCGACAACTTTAGGGCTATGCCTTGAGGGAGTCAGTAGGGGCGCTTTGTTAACGCCTTTGAAGGTTCGACTGTGGACTCTTCAAGAATCCCCTAGCCTTTAGGCATGGGGAGTATCAAAGATTGAAGGTAGACAATGATGTCTTTTTTAAGCCCTTTGCGGGGAGTAGCGGTAGTCATGACTTGTCTCCTAAGAGTTCTGAGGCGGATTGATTGATGAATTTAATCTAACTGGGCATCTGAATTCTGTCAACAAACCAATCTGATTTCGTTTTGCAGATAAAGGGGAGGTCAAGCGATTCGATTAACGTTTTAGGGAATAGAATCGCTTCTATCTTGAATTCTATAGTCCAAACAATAGGGACACAGTTCCCCTGATACTTGCACTGCATTAATCGGGATGTTATTCTCAAAACAGTAATTACATCGTTTGACTTGTTCTTGAGAAGGATAATTTATTAAGCCCGTCCACTGACGCTGCACGATTTCTACGCAGCGTTTTAGTTCAGGGTTAATTTGGTGTGGAATGCTGTATTCCGCAGAGAATACGATCGAGTCGTCCGAGTCGTCCGACTCGATCGAGACTTTGACAACTCCATTGTCGCCAAAACAATCATTGATTGCCGCATCGAACGCCTCTTCAAAAGTGTTGAAAATTACTTCAACACTTTTTGTTTCAAGCTCCACTCCAGTGAACTCATTCCATCGCGCGGTGATCGTTGTTTTGCAATTCATGATGTTCCTGATGATACTGTTCAGACTGCTATCAAATCTCATCGTAATGAGCTTGAGTTGGATGGACTGAAAGTCTTTTGAGGCAAAGAATTGAAGGGCTTGTGTCGAATACCGACACAAGCCCTTCAATTCTTTGCCTAACGGTATGGACTCCCCGTGCCGCTCTCAGATTAGCAATGTTTTTGAGGGACTCTGCTGTTGCAAGGCAAGTCCGAACCTTACTCATTGATTTGGTTAACAAATTTCTTATTCTCATCGATAAGTTTTTCAATTTTTGTTTTGCTGCTTTCTAGCTGTTTCTCTAATAGCTCTATCTGTCCTTCTAGCAGCTCTACTTTCCCTTCAAGACTGTTGATTTTTCCTCTATACAACTTCTCTAAAATCCAATAGATTGCTCCCCCTAACGGGAATAACGCTAAGAGGAGGGCAATGCTGAATAAGACAGGGGTTGGGGAAATAACCCCTGCCTCTCTCGTCAAGGAATCCCAACTAATAGCAGTCATAAAAAGCCAAAATAACCAGCAAAGGCAGTTTCTCACCGGAGCCTCCAGTAAACTATGGGCGATGATTTCCGAAGTCAGAATTGTAGGCTATCCCATAGGCGTGAAGGCGCTGACATAGCTCATTCAATCGGGATAACCAAAGCGTTTCATTGGCGGTCTCAAAGTCGCCTCGGAAAACGCTTTTCCTAAACTGGATGGGGCAACTGATATAGATACTTTTTGCTTCATTCGCAGGCAAGGCAAAGCGAATAGGCTTAGCCGTTTCTGTCGTTCCGTATAAGTATGCTTCTGTAATTCCACATCCAGTTGACAAAATTGCTCCGGTTGAAGAATTGCAGAATAAGGCTTTATTGGATCTATTGACTTGAAGCGGTTGAGCTAGATCAACTCGCCCCAACAGAACAGAGTCAAATCGCTGAAGTGGGAAATCAGCTTTATCAAGTTGTCCGAGTTGGTGCTCAACTATCTTTTGAGCGTCAGGCAGGAGCCAAGGAAATTCTCTAAGTTCGCTATTCATTTGCAGGACTTTTGGGGATAAGTAGTAGTTACCCAACAGATGTTGGGTAAATGGGAGATGGCTCAATTCGGGTAGATCGAAAACTCCTATGACTTAAGTTTAATTACCCACTTTTGAGCGATATCGGGAGAGATTCTGACGAACTCACTTGAAGGCGGAAGCGCAGCTTTGGCCGATCGATCGGCATACGGAAACGAAGCGAGAACAATTCCGCCAGGTTCAGCAACCTCCCAGATGAACCCATGTCTTATATCTTCTGAGCCAATCTCAATCGGCTGAACCATTGACGCAATGCCTACAAACAGATCGCCGACTTCCAGATTGCCAAGCCGATACAATCTAAATCCAGCCGCCGGAGCATGGCCCCCGCCGCCGAGAGTTTCTGCCAGCGCCGCACAGTCAAACCCGTGATTGCTTCTAAGATCCCAGCTTTGAACCTGTCCGTCCTCCTTCCAGGTGGCAGCAAATAGGGCTTCAGGAAAGGCATTGCAGAGGGCGTGACCAATTTCTGAGCGGTATTTGCTGCTCTGCACGATCGGGATTTGATGACCACAGATACAGCCCCAAGTCGCCGTTTTAACAATCTCCTGAACTTCCTCATTCTTTCGCTCTAGGATTGGATTGCCTTTAGCAACCAGCAGAGCTTGACGATCGCTGTTCAGCATTTCCGCGAGCTGATCCCAAACTTGCAGCTCTGCTAGCGCCTCGCTCTGTGGAGTTGTGGCGAGTCGTCGAGTTCCCTCCACGATATTGTTGAGCAACTCTGGGATAAATCCGCTAGAGGAATTGGGATGAAAGCCATCAAATAGCTTCTCGTTTGGCGATTCGGAATATAGCTCTAAAGCGGCCTTCCGTCGCCACTCGTGATGGCGGCGCTCTTTTTGTTCGGTCAGATAGGCGAACAACCCTTCACTGTGGGCTTTTGAGTTAGGAAGCAGAAACTTCCACAAATCTCTGTCCTGCACGTAGGAGAGAAGGTCGGGCAGCGTAGGAGTTGCATGAAAATATAGCCACGCCAACACTGCACCAGAATTACGCAGGTTAAAAGAGATCATCAGGTTGTCCGCTTCAAACGTCAGCGCCCATAGGCCCGACTCCTTCAGATAGGCATTCCGCTTGACCTTGCTCAGGCTGCGGAAATCTAAAGAATCTTTGAAAGCTTCTACTGTGGTTTTAGCCGTAAAGCTTTCCATTGTGCCTTTGACCGCAGAGAACAGGCACAGTGCGTCTGCAAGAGCAGACTTGTGATGGTCGATCCAAGTAATGCGACACCCGCGATCGATCAGGTGGAGCAGCTCCTGCCAGGGACGAGAGTAATCAAGGATATAAATTTCCGAGTCATTGAGAATCTCGGGGAGAGGATCGTGATATGCCATCGGCACATAGATCGCCGCATCGCCAAACTTTTTGTAGGCGGCATAGGCGGCTCCTGAACCGTCTGCACAGAATTTGTGATAGAGAACGTAGATCATGATTCTGTCCGCTCCTTGAATACGTTCAGTATCGATCGGCGAATCTCAAGTTCAACGCGAGTCTTGATAATTTCATCGTCAAGAGCGTCGGCAAGGACGGGCTTGACAACAACAACTCCCCTAATCATTTGGATGGCTTGAATGATGGCTTTTGCCTCGTCCTCGGGAATATCCTCGTCAAGCACGACCACGTAGCCCTTATGTAAATCTGTCATGTGCCTCCTATTGTTTTAAAACTCTTCCTGTTCAGCGATGCCTGCTACATATTGATGCCGCTATAGGTTGGCGGACAGAGCCGCAGATACTCGATCGCCAAAAGCTCGGCAGCCGTCATCGGTCTTTCCGCTTCCGATGGCAGCCACCAGACATTTGCTGAGGCAACCCCAATACCGTCTGGCGGATGAATCACACATCCAGCATCGAAAATATTGCGATAGTGATAAACCGCCCCAGCGATCTCAACCTTGGCGTGATAGTCGTATCCGCCCTCTTCATTTGGAGTTTTAGTGTTGGAGAGAACTTGGGGTTGCAGAAACGCTTCTAGCTCTTTAACGCGATCCCTTTTTACCTGCTCTGCACTGATTTCAGCCTCAACGTTAGCCTTGCTTTGGGCAAATCTTGCTCGCATTTTTGCAATATATTCCCCGCCGTTGAGATGCAATCCTGCAATCCAGGCGTGCTGTATGGCAGACGGATTTTCAGGAAGGGCGGTCAACGTGTCTTGTAAAAGTTCTTGCAGCCGACTCCATCCCGATTCGCCGTAGCTTTTGATGATGTGCGCTTTGTAAGCAGGCTGGATTTCACCTATCCCGTTAACGAGCAAGTCGTAGGACGTGTGGTGGGGCGGTCGAAAATCGTTGGGCACGCGGCGCACTCCGATCGCAACGCTATCGCCGTTTGTTGCAATTGCGCCTTCGGGGTCTGACCGATAGGTCAAATCACTACCGATCACTTCGATGTCCGTTGCTGAGAAAAAGGGGAAGTCAGAAGTATTTGGGTCTGTCAATTCAAGCTCCATAATTTTCAACCTTATTCAGACACTGCTGTTCTGGATCTTGTATCCTTTCGCTTTTTACCCACGGGTTTCTCCCGACTGGCAGTCAATTTAGGGACGGTAATTAGCGTGTCAATCTCTCGATATGTCATTGCCATAATTTTTTGAAACGATAGGACAGGAAGACCGATATCTTTCCAGCCCTGATAAATCTGAGGCTGTTGCGGCTTCCAAAAGCATTTCAGCTTGACCGAGCAAACTGCTTGAATAAAGTTAACCCAAGCCTGGTTCTTTTTCCCTTCTGCAATCAAGCCTTCGTAGGCATTTCGTTGAGCGGCTTTCCATTCCCCATAATCATCGCCGCCATCCCAATCAATAGATGGGATTTTCAGATGAGCAAAAGGATTTTCGCGATCAACCTTTGGATAGTTATCACAAAAGGCTTTCAGTAACTTTGCACGAAAAAGGTCATTTAAAGTGTCTTCTAGCCACCAGTCGAAGCCTTCGGAGTCGTCGCCACCGTGAAGCCCGCGAATAAAGAGGTTTTGATGTAGCTTCTCATTTTTTGCAATGAAGCTGTCAATTGCTTCCTGTAGTGCTTTGAGTGCTTCGTTCATGGTTTCCCCGACTGCCTCTACCTCAAGCTCCGCGCAGGTTGCTTTGATTTGGTTGCCTTCAAACGTGACGGAGATCGTGAGCTTGTTGAGGTCGTTCATAGCTGTCCAAGCCGTGTGCCGAGATACTCGTTAACGACATGGAAGTTGCTCACGATCGCTTTAGCCTGATCCAATGTGCAGACCGAGATCGGTGCCCCCTGGTGTGCCGCTTCACCGTCGTAGAACTCAATGTTGATGTTTCCGTCATTGGGATTGTTCCAACTGAGTCCAATGCCACAGGAATGTTCAAAATTCAACCAGTAGATCGAGAAATCGCCATGTTGATAACCAAGAGACTGAAGGTGTGCTGTTACTTGGTCGAACAGCATGGGCTTAGCTGGCTCTGGCTCTGGAATGATATTAATTGTTCTCAATGTGTTTTCCTTGTTTAATCGTTGTTCTTGGCTGGCGGTCAATCCCCACCTTTATAGTTTTCAGCCATCTGTTTGGCGATCGCTCTCATCTTTTCACGCACATCGTCTGGGCTGACCACGATGCAATCTGCCCCATAGGGCAAGATTTCACGCAGCAGCCTATTGAGGTTACAAACGAAGCGGGTCGTGAATATCTTGCCGTCGGTGTAGGTGATCTTCTCTCCGAACTGCTTCTCGTAGCCAGCCATCACTAGGCTTTCTGCAAGTTGCAGCGTGACGGCAACCCGATCGAGTCCGTTCCGCCATTTCCCGGCGGTCGTTTCGCCAATGACCTTGACTTGATCAAGAGGGATCGATCGATTGTGGGATAGCCCACCACTCTGGTGCGGGTCTGGCTCATTAACCCACACGTCCAAATAAAGGCGTTTTTCATGGAGAACGACCTCCCCATAAAATGCTTGAGCCTCCTCCCAACTGCCGTCGGCGTGGGAATAAGTGAACGTAAACGGCCGCTCATTTCGCTCGTGCTCATAGAACTTGATGAGCACGGCTTGGACGCGATAGAGATGCTCTTCAGTCCAGGGCACTGCGGCTGGCTGCAATAGCCAATTACCGCGAAAAAGCGCCTCACAAAGCTGAGTCATGCTCCCTTTTTCGCCGTGCTTGAATCCATAGAGATAGGCGATCGCGTTTGCTAGAGGTTTTAAACTTCTATCAATTTCGATATGAATCATGGACTTTGAAGGAAGTTTCGGCATCTGAGTAAGGTTTTTAATCTAACTTACCTTACTTGTTTGGTAAGGTAAAGTCAATGAATCGACGGTTAGTGTTTTGGGTCTACACATTCCCAAAAACCCCGAAAGCGTTACCAGGCGGCTTTTATCTGAGAAATATTTTCATTCTCAATACTTACCTTACTAAGATGGTAAGGTATAATAAGGTATAGGGAGATATATTTTATTCTGTCCCGATCGGGATGCATATCAACATGAGATTCACCATTGATGGAGTGAGAAAGCTCGTTGCACATTGCTCGCAATGTTCAACGTACCGACGATTTTATTCCGAGGATAGCGGCCCAGCAATCTGGCTCGCCGGAGACCAAGGGGTCTATCTCGTGTCAAACGGGATGCCAGGATTACCACTGATCCAAGAGGGCCGACCGCCCTTGGCAGGTCAACAGTTTGTGGTCTATGCGGAGGGAATTTCCCCTTCTGATCCAGGCTGGTGGTCGCAGAAAAGCATCCACTTTGGAGGAGAAGAAGGAGTCGATGCCATCCCCCTATCCGAGGTTCAAGCCCTTCTCAAAGCAGCCAATGAAACCCATAAATGGCTGACTATTGACGTGGATGAAAGCTCTTTCACCTTGTCACTTGAGTAACAACCTAAAAGACTTCTAGATTTTTGCAATCTAGAAGTCTTTTTTTGCAATAGATTAAGGAGAAATTCATGGCTAACCATAGCGACGAAATCATTCGGCATTTGATTGAAGCAGGACTGATCGCATCAAATGCCGAAGCAGAGGCGATCGCGTCTCTTGAAAGCTTTCTCTCAAAGCGAATGATGACGATCTGTTCGCTCCAAAATTTCCTGAGTGCAATCGAAAGACGAGCGATTGAGATTCAGGAGTACCTCAGTGACCTGTCTCATGCAGACGAAGCGATCTCGCACAAAAGTGTTGCATCCGCCTCTGAATATCGAGAGGAATCAGACGTACATTGACATTCCATTCCTGAACATTCAACGGCAACTTATCGAAATATGACTCAAAAAACCTGCTACAGCTGTGGAAGAACCCCAGCACCCCACAAACTTCAGAAAACTGCTACCAGTCTAATAGAGATCGCTAGCGACGCTCGGCTGTGCAGTGCGTGCCATGCCGCACGAAAAGGCGGCTCGTACTGGTATTGGGATCAGAGTTTGAATGAATGGATTCAGCGATCGGCAGATGACACGATCTGGCTGATTAGCGAAAAACAGCAGTTCCCAAAACTGGCAAAAGGAGACAAAATCCGCACAATCAAGGCGAACGGGAAGCCTCTCAGCCTACCCACTTTCTATGATCTGGCAACCGTCTTGCAGCTGCGAGAGTGGCTCCTCAATCCGCCTCCGCTGCCCTTTTTAATCGCCATCAACCCGACTGGATCGGAGCATCTCTCAATCTGGGTTAAAGGGGGATCGCGCAATCAATTCCCAGTTGCGTTTGAGGGGGATATGGTGCTCGTAGACCGCTTAGAGTTCTCTAAGCTCTTGAAGATTTACGAATGCTTGCTAAAGCTCGGCTTCACTCAAACCGAAATCGATAACTATCAGTATCCGCCTGAAAAAACTGGGCCATTGATTAATCAATTCATCAATCTAGAGCCAATCATTTATCCCCACCGAGACACTCCGCTGTTTCGATTAATCAGCTTTGTGGCACAGATGCCAGAGGAATTGCCACCTGTAGAAGCTGCTGCGCCCCAGCAACCTCAAGGAGAACAGCTAACCCTATTTACAAATTAAACATGGACAAAACCGAGCAAGACGTATTTCAGTGGGCGATCTCGCTCATTGGAAAAAACTACCCAATGTTATTCACACCCCAAGGCCTAACCGACCTTCTATCAAGCGCAATGTATCGCGGCAAGTCAACAATGGCAATCAAACTACTGAAAGAGAGCGAAATTTACTACGCTCTGGCAGGAATAGAGTTTGATGCCAACCTTGAGCCGTTTCTGAGAAGACTGGCGGCTGATCCTAAAGGCTGGTCGATCGGTGCTGAAGGCGTGCAGGACGGCGCTGATTATTATCAGCGAATTGGGACAATCCTCAACGGAGAGGCAGTGGCTGCAATTATGGTCTACCGTCAAATCCGCGATAAAGTGCAAGAATTGCAGGTGGCTAAAGGGATTTCCAGTATTGTTGGAACCCGTGAGATTAAACTCATGGGGCAATCTACAGCAACGGTTGTAGACAACGACCAATTAATCCGCCTCCCGCAAGACCTGCATCCCATAGCGGAATCAGCGCGACGAACAATCCAATTGTTCGTCAATGCCGTTTTGACAAGCGATCGCTACAGTTTGTATGAAATCGACGAAGACGATGACATCCAGGTGGTATCGACTTCACAGATCTGCGACTTGTTGCGGACTACATCAGAGGCAAGCCTTCATCCCGAATGCCACGACTGGCAGGACGAGGGAGGCGGAACCTGGAGAGCCGTTCCCTGCGATCGCGACAAAGAATTTGACCCGGATCAAATCAAGCTGTACGTTTGGACTGACGAAGACAATTGCCGATTGTTCGTCGCTGAGCATACTGATGTCAGTCGATTCCCTTGGAGGAATGCGAATTAGTTTAGTGTTGAAACCTTTACACATCCACCGTTCGGGGAATTCCCCGAACGGTGTTAGAAACCGCTATCAACCAGGTTCGTGGGAGTCCCTACCCTCAGCGAAGCGGGGTAGGGAGGGATAGCGACGGGCGCTCTATCCAGCGTCCAATCTCCTAAATAACTACGC
>JAYUYI010000424.1:0-1523 GCA_043752545.1 Thermoleptolyngbya sp. | reverse complement strand
AGGGTGCTGTGGCCTAGGGAGCGAGAGGCGTCGTCCAGGCTGGGTTTAATTCTGCCGAGGCTGGATTCTAGGGTGTTGAAGGCAACGGCCAAAAACCGCACCAGATAGGCAAAGACGAGGGCAATAATGGTGCCGCTAAACAGCAGCCCGGTGGCAATGCCAAATGTGCTGCGCATGCCTGCATCGATCGCATTGTCTAGGCCGCCAATTGGCACCAGCACCCCCACCGCAATCACCGAACCTGGAATGGCGTAGCCCATGGCGGCAATCCGGGTGGCCAGCGTCATGCCCATACTAGGATTGAGTCTGGCTCCGTAGGCCATGACTAGGGCGATCGCCACCCCCAGCCCTGCGGTGATTGCGGCCAGCAGCAGGCTATTGCGAGCAAACGTCCAAAATTCGGGATCGGCCAGTTGCCCAAGGTCATTAATCGTGAGCAGCAGCAGCAGCGCCAACGGGATCACAAACCCTAGCAGCACGGGGATCAGGCACACCAAAAGCGCCAGTGCCCCTCGCCAACCGAGCAAGGTATAGCGGACAATCTGTTGACGGCTGTGACTTTGAAAATAGCGCGACTGCCGCCGAAACCACTGCTCTGCCCAGACCAACGCCAGCACAAACAGCAACAGCAGTGCCGCCAACTGAGACGCCGCCGGACGTTCGCCCATGCCAAACCAAGTGCGGTAAATCCCGGTGGTAAAGGTATCGACGCCAAAAAACTGCACCGTGCCAAAATCGCTCAAGGTTTCCATTAGCGCCAGTGCCGTGCCTGCTGCGATCGCCGGACGCGCCAGCGGCAGTGCCACGCGCCAAAAACTGCGCCACGGGGTGCAGCCCAAGCTGCGGCTGGCTTCTAGGGTGCAAGCCGACTGCTCCAGAAAGGCCACGCGCACCAGCAAATAGACATAGGGATAGAGCACCAGAGTGAGCAGGGCGATCGCCCCACCCAGCGACCGAATCGGCGGAAACCAGTAATCTTGCAGCCCCTGCCAGCCAAACACTGCCCGCAGCCCGGTTTGCACCGGGCCATAAAACTCCAGCACTTCCGTGTAGGCATAGGCCAAGATGTAGGCCGGAGCCGCCAACGGCAGCAGCAGCGCCCACTCCATCACCCGCCTGCCGGGAAACTGGCACATGGTCACTAGCCACGCCCCCGCCACGCCCAACAGCATCACCCCACAACCCACCCCCAGCATCAGCCCCAGGGAATTTAGCACATAGCCCAGCAGCACCGTCTGTGCCAAATGCCGCCAGATCTCACCCGCTGGCGTGGCCAAACTACCCAAGACAAACAGCACTGGCACCGAAATCAGTAGGGCGATCGCCCCCACCAGCAGCGTCCAGCCGTGCCGCCAGAGCTTACTGATAACTGAATTCAGCAATACGCTAGACGCACCTTCAGCAGATTTTGGGGATACCCGCATGGCATGATATGAATTTGTGGGCTTTTCTAGGCAATTTTCAGATGAATGAACGTGATGTACAACTTTAAGATAGCCCTCATCCCCTTCTCCCCTTCTCCC
>JAYUYI010000423.1:0-4161 GCA_043752545.1 Thermoleptolyngbya sp. | reverse complement strand
ATAAATTGGTGGCATACAGCCGTTCAATGTAGCTCCGACTGAGGCTAGTTTGATCTAAATCATGCACCACTAGCGGAATGTTTTTGGCCTCTAGGCGAATCGCAAAGCCAATAATGAGTAGGGCAATGACAGGCAGGATAAACGCTAGAGCGACCCCTAAGCGATCGCGCTGAAACTGCTGCAATTCTTTAAGCAACTGGTTATGAATCCGGCGGATGATCATGGGGGTGCCCCTCCGGCTCGCTGCACTTCTCCAATGAAGGCATCTTCGAGGGAAAAGGCAATGGGTTGGGTTTCAGTCAGCGATAAATTAGCCTGGGCTAAGAGTGATTGCACCTGGGGTAATTCCTGGTTGGGATGGTCTAATACGACATGGAGGCGATCGCCAAAAATGGAGACGCGCCACGGTTCTAGGTGCTGTCGCAGGCGGTCGTAGCTGTCTTGCAATTGCCCGACGCGTAGTTCAAATAGTTGACCGGGCTGAGCGGCTTTAATGGCGATCGCCGATCCCTCCGCGACCTTACGACCTGCCACCATAAAACACATGCGGTTGCACTGTTCGGCTTCATTCATATAGTGCGTGGTGATCAGAATGGCGGTGCCATGGCGGGCAAAGTCGTTAATCAGCTGCCAGAATTGCTTGCGAGCCAGCACATCAACGCCAGAAGTCGGCTCATCGAGAAATAAAATCTCTGGTTCGTGCATCACAGATGCCCCAAAGGCAACGCGCTGTTTCCATCCGCCCGGTAACTGCCGCGTCAGCAGGTGTTCTTGCCCTACCAATCCACAAATTGACAGCACCCAGCGAATTTTGTCCTGTCGCTGCTGGCTAGGAATGCCATAAACGCCGCTATAAAACTGCAAGTTTTCTAGAATCGTTAGGTCATCGTAGAGGGTAAATTTTTGGCTCATATAGCCAATCCGCTGCCGCAGGGCATTACTGCGCAAATTGCCCGTTTCTCCAGCAATCGAAATGGTTCCGGAGCTAATCGGTAACAGCCCACACAGCATCTTAATCATGGTGGTTTTCCCGGCTCCATTGGCACCCAGCAGCCCGTAGACTTCGCCATAGTGTAGCTCTAGGTTGAGGTCTACAACCGCGTGAAATGTGCCAAAGACACGGTTGAGGTTCCGGGCAGAAATGGCGATCGCCGAGGCGGAGGTTAGAGAATCGGCTGGGGAGGGGTGCGATCGCGGGAATGGGATAGAGGGAGGAACGCCTCCTTGGCGGCGCAGCAGGGTGGTGAAAACGTTTTCTAGGGTGGGTGCTTCGGGCTGAATGCGATCGCAATGAACCTGTTGTTCTAGCAGGCGATCGCGGACTAGGGTTTCTCCCTGGGTTAGGTCTTTGACTAAAACTTCAATTCGATCGCCAAAGGTGGAGACATCGGCAATTTGTTCAGCCGTCTGGTCGTGATTGACTAAAGGCAGTAGGGCTTGTTCTGTTTTGAGCAATTCAGCCGTCCGAATTACCAGCCGTTGCAGCCCTAGACCGGCTTTCAATGCAGCTGGAGTGCCAATTTGCTGAATTTGGCCAGCGTCAATCAAGGCCACGCGATCGCAGCGTTCTGCCTCATCTAAATCGGGGGTTGCCACCACCACCGTGATCCCCTGGGCTGTCAACCCCGCCAAAATATCCCAAAATTCGCGGCGGGCAATAGTATCCACCCCAGTTGTCGGCTCGTCTAACAAGAGAACCTGCGGCTCGGCAATCAGGGCACAGCAAAGAGCCAGCTTCTGCTTCATGCCGCCCGACAAGCGACCCGCAAGGCGACCTGCAAAGCGATCCAGTTGCATCAGCTTTAAATATTTGTGGCGGCGTTTGTCTAGCTGGTTCTCCGGCACCAATCGCAGTCCGGCACTGTAATTAATATTTTCCTCGACGCTGAGATCGAGATATAGAGAAAATAGTTGCGTGAGATACCCTGTATGGCTGCGGGCATCTCTGGCGGGTGATCCCAGGATTTGCGCTTCCCCAGCCGTGGCTTCCATTACCCCACCCAGAATATTAAAAAGAGCCGTCTTGCCCGCTCCATCGGGACCAATTAGCCCAAACAACTCTCCGCACCGAACATCTAGGTCAATCCCTCGAATCGCGATTGTTTTCCCATAATGTTTGTACAATTTTTGAATCTGAATGGTGGGAACATTCAGGGCAGGAACAGATGGAATCGTTCTCGATTGGGAACCAGGCATCGACAAAGAATGCATCATGGCACACCCGCATAAACGATGGTTTGATTGGGAGTGATGAGTGATATTAACTCTTAGCTTGAATACTAACGCGAATAGCTTGAGAAACTTATGAAGAAATTAATGTAGAAAATTCGGCATCTATAAGGTTGATGCCGTAGTCAGTCAAGTAACCCTGGAAATGAAACGGTATGCTGTAATAGTGCGATCGAGCAAGCCTAACAGTCTGTTTTAGATTGAGTGTTCAGTGGTTGAGTTTTTCCTTTGCACACTTACCGTAAAAGCGATTGATGTTTGAAACCTTCTTTACCCCCAATCCCAGCGCTGAAACTAAAGTCAACATTCGTCCTCGTAAAGGTGTCATTATTGGTGCCGGACAGGTTGGGATGGCATGTGCCTACTCCATGATCATTCAGAACTGCTTTGATGAATTGGTGCTTCAAGATATTCAGACAGAGCGGGTACGGGGAGAAGTCATGGATCTGAGGCATGGCACTCCTTTCGTTAGTCCTGTCAATATCCAAGCGGGCAGTGTTGCCGATGTAGGGCAGGACGCAGACTTGGTGATCATCACGGCTGGAGCGAGCCAGAAACCAGGAGAGACGAGGCTAGATCTGGTTGGACGTAACGTGGTCATCTTTGAAAGCTTGATTGCCGATGTGGTCAAATATTGTCCCAACGCTACCCTATTGGTGGTGAGCAATCCAGTAGACATCTTGACCTATGTGACGCTGAAGCTCTCCGGCTTTCCGGCTGCCCGAGTCATTGGCTCTGGCACAGTATTGGACTCTGCCCGGTTCCGTACCCTGCTTGCAGCAAAGATGGGGATCGATCCCCGCAGCGTCCATGCTTACATTATTGGTGAACATGGCGATAGTGAAGTCCCCGTCTGGAGCAAGGTGAATGTTGCCGGAATGCCTCTCTATCAGGGCAGCCCATCGCCGGACACTGCCGAATTGAACGAACTCTTTGAGCACGTCAAGAATGCTGGCTATGAAATTCTCAACCGCAAGGGCTGCACCTCCTATGCGATCGGGCTAGCAACCACCGAAATTGTCAAAGCGATTCTTCACAGTCAGGATCGAATTTTGACGGTCAGTAACTTGGTGAATGGGTTCTACGGTATCCATGATGTTTGTCTCAGCCTGCCCGCTGTCGTGAATGAAAAAGGCGTGATTAAAACGGTCAACTTGACCCTCAACGACAAGGAACAGCAGCAGCTTTTGCATTCTGCACAAATCATCCGCGACATTTTTGATCATCTGTCGCTCTAATGGCATCCCCTTACACAGGTAAAACATTGGGTGGTTAATCAACAATGGCTAAATTAATTTTGGTTCGTCATGGACAGAGCCTTTGGAACGCAGAGAATAGATTTACGGGATGGGTTGATGTTCCCTTGGGTAACCAGGGTCGGGCAGAGGCAACGATCGCCGCTGACAAACTCGAAACCTATCGAGTCCGGGTTTGTTTTACCAGTCTGCTGTTCCGGGCAATTGAAACCGCCATTATCATCTTGACTGAAGGCTATGATCTTTGCGACGGCAGAATTCCCATCATCAAACATAATGTCGATGATGTCGATTGGCATGGTTGGGATCAATACAACGGTGATTCCGAACAGGAACTGCCCGTGTATCTTTCCTCCAGACTGGATGAACGCTACTATGGCGAACTGCAAGGGCTAAACAAAGCTGAAACCGCCGTGAAATTTGGCAACGAACAGGTGCAACTTTGGCGGCGATCGTATGCTGTAGCACCACCGGGGGGCGAAAGCTTGGAAGATACAGTCAATCGTGTCATGCCCTTCTTTCGCGATCGCATCCTCAAGCATTTAATGGGTGGGGATAACGTGCTGATCGCCGCGCATGGAAACTCGCTTCGCGCCATCATCAAGCATTTGGAAAATCTGTCTGAAGCGGAGATTGTCAATGTTGAACTAGGCACCGGGATTCCTATTGTGTATGA
>JAYUYI010000422.1:0-1526 GCA_043752545.1 Thermoleptolyngbya sp. | reverse complement strand
ATGATAAAGTTGCCCTCAACGTCGGGTTTTACTACATGGCGAATTCTGGCGGGCGGTTAATGGGTACTGTGCTGTCAGGTCTGGTCTTCCAGCTCTTTAATTTGGTCGGCTGCTTGTGGGTGTCTAGCGTGTTTGTGCTGGCCGCTGCTTTGATTTCGCTGAAACTGCCCGACCCCCAGCCGCAGCAGGCGATTGCCTGGAAAGCTGGAGATGGCGATTAACTAACCTAACGCGATGTGCAACTTTACCGCCCAGGCTGGACGGGTGAGACGCCCATCCCACAAGACTTTAAGATCAAGTTGCACATCGCAGTAAACTATTTAATTTTTGATGCAAAAAACACCGACAAAACAACTCTCGTTCCTAGATCGCTTCCTAACAGTGTGGATTTTTCTCACAATGGCAACTGGGGTGGCTTTAGGCTATTTTTTCCCCGGATTAGAAGCCTTTATTAGTCAATTTCAAGTCGGCACAACCAATGTCCCCATTGCAATTGGTTTGATTTTGATGATGTATCCGCCGCTGGCAAAAGTGCGCTACGAGGAGCTAGGAGATATTTTTCACAATGGCAAAATTCTGGCTCTGTCTCTCTTGCAGACCTGGTTGATTGCCCCAGTGCTGATGTTTACGCTGGCACTTCTGTTTCTCCACGACTACCCAGACTATATGACTGGCCTGATTCTGGTGGGCATTTCTCCCTGTATTGCGATGGTGATTGTCTGGAGTGAACTGGCAAAAGGAGACACTGAATTTACAGCCGGACTGGTTGCGTTCAACAGCCTGTTTCAAGTCTTTTTTTACAGCATTTATGCCTGGTTTTTTATCACCATCCTGCCGCCCCTGTTTGGCTTACAGGGCAGTTTGGTAAATGTGAGCATTGCTGAAATTGCTCAAAGTGTTTCAATCTACCTGGGTATTCCGTTTCTCGCAGGTTTTTTGACCCGCTACTTTTTAGTCAAGGCCAAGGGCAAAACCTGGTATCACGCCGTCTTTTTACCCAGAATTAGCCCCATGACGCTGGTTGCCCTGCTGTTCACGATCGCCATTATGTTCAGCTTGAAGGGAAATTTAATTGTGCAAATTCCGCTGGATGTGGTGCGGATTGCCATGCCAATGATTATTTACTTTGTGGTGATGTTTGTGGTCAGCTTTTATCTGGCATGGCGGATCAAGGCGAATTATGCGCAGGCGGTTAGTGTGGCGTTTACGGCAGCAGGCAACAACTTTGAATTGGCGATCGCCGTTGCCATTGCGGTGTTTGGGATCAATTCAGGTGTCGCGTTTGCTGCTGTGGTGGGGCCATTGGTAGAGGTGCCCGTGTTGATTAGCCTGGTGAATGTTGCTTTCTGGTTTCAGAAACACTATTTCCTGGCTCCTGACTCGCAGCTGTCCGACTAGCCCAAGGTTACAGTTTTTGAAGCAGCGGTTGATCGTTTCAGGTATTTCGATAATTATAGAAATATGGAAAAAGCAGCCGCTCCGTTGGATCAATTGGCAATTGAGGCGATCGCCGAAACCTTTGCCGC
>JAYUYI010000421.1:0-4165 GCA_043752545.1 Thermoleptolyngbya sp. | reverse complement strand
CTCGTGAGGATTGGTAATGTATCGGGGAGAAATTTGGTGGGCGAATTTACCTGATCCAGTAGGTTCAGAGCCTGGATACCGTCGTCCCATTTTAGTCGTTCAAGATGATACCTTTACTCAAAGCCGTATCAGTACAGTCATCGTTGTCATTATCACTTCAAATATTCAGTTGGCAGAGGCCCCAGGCAATGTATTGTTACCGAAAGGAGCAACAGGCTTGTCTAGGGATTCAGTCGCTAATGTGTCTCAAATTCTCACGGTCGATAAAACATTCCTGGTTGAATGTATCGGTTCTCTACCAAACGACTTGCAGGAGGAGATAGATGATGGACTACGAACAATCTTGTATCTGTAGCAACGCAAGCTAACAAGCTGCTGCACCGGAACGCCGCAAGCTGGTCGGTTGAGTATTCAAAGCTATCTGCGTCCGGTGAGCTTGGTCGTTGACTCTAGCCCTTACCTACAGCCCAGCTAATCCGTCAATGCTGATGTGGTTGCGGGTCGCATGGTATTTTTTTACGCCGTCTACGCCGAGCTTTTCTGCCCATTGGGGTAGCGTGTCGCGATCGCGCTGAAACTCGTACAACGGCACACCATACCCGCAGGAGTCGGCAATGCGGTTCACCTGGATGCAAATGATGGCGCGGGTTCCGGCATAGGCAGGGAAGTGCGATCGCAGTTCGTCAAACGCTGCATCGGCGGCAGTAATCACCTCGCCCTGTCCATAAAATCGCACAATTCGCGGGTTGCCGTGAAAGGCACAGAACATAATCACAATGCGGCCATTTTCTTTGAGATGGGCGATCGTCTCGACGCCGCTGCCGGTCAGGTCTAGGTATGCCACCGTGGTGGGGTCGAGAATGCGAAAGGCGTCCAGTCCTTTGGGAGAGCAGTTGATGTGCCCATCGGCAGCTAGGGGCGCAGTCGAGACGAAAAACATCTGCTGCTGCTGAATCCACTCGATTAGGGGAGTGGCGATCGCCTCGTACGTTTTTCCCATAATTTTGCACAGTCAGATAAAAAACGGACAAAAAATGGTGCATCCCCAACGAGGATGCACCATCGACAGTTTAACTAATAGCCACTAATACGCATCTTGCAATTCAAAGAAATCAGGCGAAATGTAATCCTTCCGCAGCGGATAGCCAACCCAATCTTCGGGCATCAAGATCCGCTTCAGATTTGGATGGCCTTCGTAGATAATGCCATACATGTCATAGCTTTCGCGCTCTTGCCAGTCAGCCGCCTTCCAAATCCAATAGACCGATGGCAGCTTGAGGTCTTCTCTAGGCAAAAACACCTTGACGCAGACTTCATCAGGGTGATCGGCATTATCGGCCAGTTTGATCAGGTGATAGCCGCTAACCAGATCGCCACCGGGACCCGTGTCATAGGCAAACTGACACTGTAAACAGTTGAAGCCATAGGCATAGAGAGCGGTCGCAAACGGGATCAAAAACTCTCGATCGACCTTAAGCACCTCCACCCCGACTTTGTCTGGCTCCATGGCTTCATGGTCAAAGCCATTTTCGGTTAGCCATTTAGACGTTTTTCCTGCTTCGACAATCTGTGTTGTTTCATTCGATGCTTCAGCCACGATCAATTACCTCCGGCTCAACTTGCTGCAACGCCGGAGATACTGGCATCCCAAACGCTTCCATTAGCTCCTTTGGAGGCGCTTGACGGCTAGCCGAACGCATGTAGCTGCCTGTGAAGATGTCTGGGGTTTCTCGCATCTTGTGAGATACGGTGTAGAACCGATGGGTTTGAGCCATCTGCCCCCGTTCTCCTAATGCCTCAGCAGAAATTTTCTTACGCAGCTTGATGATGCCATCAATAATGGCTTCGGGGCGAGGTGGGCAGCCGGGAATATAAACATCCACCGGGATCAGCTTATCCACACCGCGCACTGCCGTTGGCGAATCCATGCTAAACATGCCGCCCGTAATCGTGCAGGCTCCCATGGCGATCACATATTTAGGATCGGGCATTTGCTCATAAAGCCGGACTAACGCCGGAGCCATTTTCATGGTGACCGTGCCCGCCGTGATAATCAAATCTGCCTGACGCGGACTAGAACGGGGCAATAGGCCAAAGCGGTCAAAGTCAAACCGGGAACCAATCAGCGCCGCAAATTCAATAAAGCAGCAGGCCGTGCCATACAGCAGCGGCCACAGGCTAGAAAGCCGTGCCCAGTTGTGCAAATCATCAACCGTAGTCAGAATGACGTTTTCTGACAGGTCTTTGGTAATCTGCGGTTGCCCAATCGGGTTAAAAATAGTTTCTTGTAGGTTACTGGTATCAGTCCCAGGATTCATGACCATTCCAATGCTCCTTTCCGCCATGCATAAACCAAACCAACGACCAGAATGGCGATGAAAATTAACGCCTCTATAAATGCTAATAGCCCTAGCTGGTTAAACGCGACGGCCCACGGATAGAGAAACACTGTTTCTACATCGAAGATCACGAACACCAACGAGAACATATAGTATCGGATGTTGAACTGAATCCAGGCTCCACCGATGGGTTCCATCCCCGATTCGTACGTCGTTCGCCGTTCGGGGCTATACCGCTTGGGGCGAAGCAATTGGGATATCACCAGGGCAAGGATTGGCACAAAGGCGCAAATGAGTAAAAATCCCAGGAGATACTCGTAGCCGCTTAAAACAAACACTATGACACTCGCTGCTGGGTAAGAAGGACGAATGATTAACGCTAAACACATTCATTATGTTACCTTCTTTTCTCCTGGTTTTGGCAGCCGGGAAGGTTTGAAGAGTTTAGGTTTTCTTGGGGGAGGGCAAGGAAAACCCAATACCTTTAGAATTTCATACTTTTAGAATTTCATACATAGGTGCCATGGAATTAGCTCTATAAAGATAAATTTGACTAGGTGAGAGTCTGAAATTGCCGCAAACGGCTGCCATTTTCCTCAAATCTGTACGGTGTCTCCAGATTTCGCGATCGCTGCCAGCTTAATATTGATAAACGTATTGGTAAGCAAACTTGATCCTCCTTTGCCCTGCTGTTGCCCATGACTCCGTTTGACCTATTGATTGTCGTCATTTACCTGATCAGCTTGGTCTACATCGGCAACCGCGCAATCAACAATATGGAAGATTGGGCTACGGTGCAGCTTGACCAGAGTGCGCTGAAAGATCAATTGACCATTAATGGTCAAGCCAATGCGATCGCCCTCAGCATTCCGCTACAGGGTCAATATCAGTTTGGTAAAATCAACGACCTGGCGCTGAGTCTGACTAATCACTCTCCCATCCCTATCTATGTCGATTGGGATCGCAGCACCTTGACCGACTTTAAGGGGCGATCGCGGCGTGTGATTCGGATCAATCCCAACATGATTATGGACTTGTCGCGATCGCAGGTTTCTAGTGTAATCGCCCCCGGCAAGTCTCTGATGGAGAAGATTGTGGCCGAAGATATGCTGAAGCGGACTGCCGAAGGCACCCTGCAAGTCGGTGCTCCGCTGGTAGACTTGTCGGCAGCTCGAGGCTTGCCCGCCGACGGCAAACTAGAGTTTTCCTTGCGCCTCTTGATCCGCTTGGTTGACTCAGGCAGCGCAACCGATTCTGACGCCACCACCCAAGCTCTACTGTGCAGGTTTATTGTGCGACGAGTCCCTTGGGATCAAGGGATGCCCTGGAGGAAAAGATAAATCAGGATGTGGTCAAAATTAGGTGTTTGCAAGAATGTAGTCAGATTTGTCTAGCAACCCACTAGACTTGGAAGATGGGAAGAGGAGGCGCAGGGGGTTGCAGACCGTCGGGTCTGAGGAAAGTCCGGGCTCCCGAAAGACCAGGCTTGCTAGGTAACGCCTAGTGCGCGCGAGCGTGAGGATAGTGCCACAGAAAAATACCGCCTGTACTAGTCAGTGTAGCTAGTACAGGTAAGGGTGCAAAGGTGCGGTAAGAGCGCACCAGCAGCGTTGAGAGGCGCTGGCTCGGTAAACCCCGGCTGGGAGCAAGGTCGAAGGAGCAACGGTTGGTCTTTTACCCGCTCCGAGAAGTAGGGAAACCTACTTCTGCCAATCCGCTTGAGGTGCCTGGTGACAGGCATCCCAGATAGATAACCGCCCTCTGCTGGCTTGCCATGCAGAGAACAGAACCCGGCTTATGTCCGCCTCTTCCCACCCTATTTTTTT
>JAYUYI010000420.1:0-1527 GCA_043752545.1 Thermoleptolyngbya sp. | reverse complement strand
AGTTGGGCATTACTCCTAAAGCACTCTGGAGATCCAGTTGAGTTCGCACGAATTGACCAAAAATCGCAGGAATCTGCCAGACAAAAGCGCACTCTCTTGAGATATTGAACCTGTTGAGGCATTTGGTTAAGTGTTGCTCTAACGTACCTCCCACGAGCAATGTCCCGCCACGACCAAGACATTGTACAAACCTACTTAATCGCTCCAGCTCGTATTCACTGTACTTTTTCTGGGAGACATTTGCTCACAGTTCATCACGAACGCTGTCTACTGCTACAACACCATACGGAAGCAACAGCTACCCGTTCCGTAACAGCAATGACTGGATTTGAATGAGCCCATCAAATTCAATAAATTTAATCGGCTAT
Organism: Thermoleptolyngbya sp.; assembly: GCA_043752545.1. Taxonomy (GTDB): domain Bacteria; phylum Cyanobacteriota; class Cyanobacteriia; order Elainellales; family Elainellaceae; genus CASBQJ01. The sequence continues at coordinate 1,159 of JAYUYI010000420.1, read as the reverse complement.
TCAACCCAATCCACCTTTCAACTCACAATGAGGCTGAATTATGAAACTCAACTATCGTGGCAACGCTTACAATGTTCCTGCGTCGATTCACTTCGACTCTGATTCTGCGGATCACCCCAAACAGAAACTGACTTATCGGGGTTTGGTATATGACTACACGCCGCGTCCTGCTGCAGTTCCTGAAGCGTTTGACCCCGATGCGCCAACGGTCACGCTCATCTATCAGGGAGTCACCTTCGATCGTCAACTTCGATCGCCCAAACCCTACCAAATGCCTCGTGCAATGAATTGGCGCTATCAAATGCTTGGAGGTTAAATGCGAGGCAATCCAAGCATTCAGAGAACAGGCACTTCCACACAGCACAACCCAACTTCGCGAACGAATGTTGGGAGATTGATCCGGTCGGAGTTGCGCTGACGATCGCCTTTCCTGTTTTTGTCAGCTTTGCGATCGTGGGCTACCGAAAATATCGGGCTACTGTTTTGCGATGACGAATCAAGCTTTTGAATCAAATTTGGCAGCTTGCTTCTTTCAATACTCCGGACAAAATTTGAGCAGGTTTTGAGGCTCAAGCCCTGATGTAATCGTGGGCGAGATCTTTTTTCCCAAGTTTAAGGGCAGGGCTAACTTTGAAAAAATAGATCAATCCTTGAAGCATAAGCTCTGAAAGCCTTGTAGAACCGTTTAAAAAACTGTCCGGAGTATTGCTAAAACAGAGTCGCTTTTTTTGGCAAACCTGATGGATTGCCTAGTGATTCTTTATCCTTCATCTCACATCCCTGTCCCGTCCGGCTTGTACAATGGCAAAGAACCTCTTTAGAGCATGATATCTATGCTACATAAATCCACTACCCGCCATATTCGAATCTTCTCTGCTGAGGTTCTGAACGGAGAATTGGTTCCTAGTGCCGACAAGCTAACGCTGGATGTAGATCCCGACAACGAACTGAACTGGACCGATGGGGCATTACAAGAGGTCTATCGTAAATTCGATCAGCTCGTAGCGGGCTGCGAGGGTGAAGACCTGAATGACTACAATATACGGCGCATTGGATCTGACTTGGAACATTTTGTGCGATCGCTCCTTTACACGGGCAAAGTTACCTACAACCTCCAGAGCCGCGTCCGCAACTACAGCTTAGGGCTGCCTCAAGTGTC
>JAYUYI010000419.1:0-1530 GCA_043752545.1 Thermoleptolyngbya sp. | reverse complement strand
GTGACGTTGGGGTGACAGTCGGAGACGTGAAGGTCGGCAGCTGAGGGGAGGGGCTGGGATCGCTAGGGGCAGGACTAGGTGAGGGAGCGGGCTGATTCTGGCTGACTTGGATGGCATCAGCGCTGGGGGTTACCTGCCCCAGCAGGACTGAACCACTCGGAGGCAGCTGCTCAGAAGCGGCACTCTCGGTATTCTCAGCGATCTCAGCGATCTGATCCGTGATCTCAGGACTTGTGGCATTCTCAGTGCTCTCGGCACTCGCCGCCGCTTGGGCTGGAGTGCCCTTGGCCAGCACCGGCAGACGATCAGGCTCCGGAGCCGCGATCGCCGCCGGAGTTGCCCAGGCCAATGGTTCAACGGTTGGCTGCGCCTGAGCGAGCTGTACCGGGGGTTGAATCGCTTGACTGGAGACGGAGCGGCGATCGCCATCCAACCGACTAAAGGCAAGCGGATTCACCAAATCTCGATCGCGGACAGTTCCAGACCCTTGCTCAGCCGTGTTTAGCGATTGAGCCTCAGCAGGCTTCACTACCCCAAATACAGTTGACGCAGCCAATACTGCCAATAAAACAGGAGAAAAACGCATAGTCCTCACACTTCCACACCACAACCGTTAAAGCGGCTAAAGCAGCATACCAGACCCGAACTCTCGGGAGAACCTGTCCAAGCAGACCGGAGCAATTTTACAGCATTATTGTCCGCCTCTCCTAAAAAGCTTGTGCCAGTACCCGCTCCAATACCCGCCGATAGGACTCTTCCACCTGCCCCAAATCACGCCGAAAGCGGTCTTTGTCCATCACCCGGAGATTGGGGTCAGACTCGGCCTGATTCCAGAGGCGGCAGGTATCGGGGCTAATCTCATCGGCCAGCAAGATCGCCTGCTGCTGATCCAAGCCAAACTCCAGCTTAAAATCTACTAGCGTAATGCCACACTTGTCGAGAAACTCTGAAAGCACCGTGTTAATGTGCAAGGCCATTGTCCGCAGTTGCTCTACTTGGGCAGGGGTGGCTAGGCGCAGCAACTGGAGGCGATCGCCCGTTAACAGCGGGTCTCCCAACGCATCGTTTTTGTAATAGAACTCCACTAGCGGCGGCGTCAAACGGGTACCTAGCTCTAACCCAGTCTGTTGACAGAGACTACCCGCTGCAATGTTCCTGACTACCACTTCCAACGGCAAAATTTTGACTGCGCGCACCCGCATCGTATTGGGCGTGGGGCAATCGATCAGGTGAGTGGCCATGCCCTGCGTCTCTAGCAGGCGAAATAAGTGCTGCGACATGGCACAGTTGATTTCCCCTTTGCCAACAATCGTGCCCCGCTTCTGAGCATTAAAGGCAGTGGCATCATCTTTGAAAACCGTTAACAAAATAGTTGGATCATCGGTGGTGTATAGAATTTTGGCTTTGCCTTCGTAGAGCTTTTGGGGGGTAGACATGGTAGGCGGCAGGGTCGAAGGGTCGATAAGGACGTCAGACTTGATTGTATGAAGATTTGATGTAATTTTTGACCCCCCTACTTTCCCGTTCTTC
>JAYUYI010000418.1:0-1530 GCA_043752545.1 Thermoleptolyngbya sp. | reverse complement strand
CCGGATCGAAGTCCCTCTCCCGCTCTGGGAGAGGGCTTAAAGCCTTCGGCATACATGAAAAGGGTGAGGGGAAATTGCATTCTCTATAGTTGCCGAGTTAATAGTCCTGATACAGTAAGTACGCAGAATTTTTGCGTATGATGAGGGTCGAGTCCCCGCTATCTACTGCCATCTAGGGCTGTCAATCTATCAGCCGACGGTTTGTTTCCCAGCTCCTTTAAGCGTTGTTATCATGCTGCTTGACCCTACCCTATCCACCGAGCAGACTTCAACCGCTCGTTCTCCCGCTAGTGAGGCATCGTCTCTGATTGCCAAACATCGTACGGTTCGCCCCATTGGCGTCTATGCACTCGGCGGGCTGGCGGTTCGAGGAGACAAGCTGCTGGCGGTTGACTCAATTCGGGGCTATGTGATTGAGGTTGACCCTGCCACTGACAACACCACCATTTTGAACCCGCACCATGCCAGTGAGTTTTTGGGCGCAACGGGACTGGCGTTGGCGGGAGAGACGGTTTGGTTTACGCGAGATCAGAGTGTCTACCGCTGTAGCTTGACAGATTTTACACCTCAGCTATTAGTCACCTTGCCCTATCCAGCCGATGGCGTGGCGGTCTGGCAAACCACGGTGTACGTCACCTGCCAAAAGGCTGGATATATCATCATTTTTGATAGCGAAACGAACCGTGAGATTACCCGATTTTCTGCACCAGGGGTAGGAATTGAAAATTTAACCGTGCGGGGTGAAGAACTGTGGCTCAGCGATCGCCTAGAGCGGTCGGTCTACTGCATGGATCGCGCCACCGGGGAGCTGCAATTTAGCCTACTGACCCCGTTTGACAGCCCCAGCGGCCTCGCATTTTGCCCCAGCCCCGAGTCTGGAGAAGACACCCTCTACGTCTCCTACGCCATCGAAGAAGCCTACATTCGAGACGACCCCAACAACAGCGATTTCCCCTACGACCTCACCTTTCGCGATCGCACCTTCATCCATCCGCTCTACTTCCGCCACGACCGCGAGGCGCACTACACCCTCTCCAACGGGTTTCTGGTAGAGATGATTTATGCCGAAGAAATGTCGCCCCTAGAGGCGGTGGAGCTGACTGGACTAGAATGGCGGATTGCCCTACCTGCCGAAACCGCTCGGCAAAAGGTGAAGCGGATTGAGCCGATTGGTATGCCCTTCAAAGAAGAAATCCAGGAAGGCCAGCGCGTTGCTGTGTTTAACTTAGGCAACCTGAAACCGCACGAAAGTCGCATTTTTGGCTGGAAAGCCTTACTCGAAGTCAGAGGCATCAAATATCAACTGACCCATGCGGATGTCGAAAAAACTCCACCGCTCTCAATCGAGTTCCAGAACCGCTATCTGGTAGATGACGATGATCTGATGATGGACACTCCCACCATTCAAGCCGCCGCCCGCGAATCCATCGGCACCGAAAGCAATTTGCTGCGCAAGGTGCTGAAGATCCGCAACTATGTCTACGATCGCCTCTCCTACGGCATCAAACCCCATATTGACACCCCCGACGT
>JAYUYI010000417.1:0-1531 GCA_043752545.1 Thermoleptolyngbya sp. | reverse complement strand
TGCCTGCGGCTCCAATGAACCAGCCCAGTGTCAGCGGCTCCACCTGATAGGGAATTCACGCGATGTGCAACTTGATCTAAAGTCTTGTGGGATGGGCGTCTCGCCCGTCCAGCCTGGGCGGGCAAGATGCCCACTCCACGGGAAATCAAGGGTTTCAACGGTAAGGTTGTACATCGCGTGAATTCTCTATGAAGTATTGGCCTGATTCCCACCGTTTAGCGATCCCGGTAGCTGTGCAGCCGCCGGGATTTTGGTTTTGGGATGTACCTTTTTTGGGATGTATCTTTTGTAGAGACGCGATTAATCGCGTCTCTACAAAAGGCGCGATATCTTGTGTCTAGCGCCACATTTTTGGTGACAAATTTAATTGTATACAGTGGAGATTGGGGGTCTTGGTAACTCATTGACAGCCGTTACCTCCTCAAGCTGCTAGGGATCGGGGGCAAATGGAACAAGGATTGGACAATCAGTTAGACAATCGGTTGGGCAGTCAGTTATCAGACAGTCAGTTAAATGCTGTAACAGCGGCGATCGCCCTCACCATTAACGGCGAAGCGGTTTTGATTCCAGACCTATCGCCCACCACAACGCTGCTGGAATACCTGCGGTTGAGCCGTCGCACTGGGACAAAAGAAGGCTGTGGCGATGGAGATTGCGGTGCCTGCACGGTAGCCATCATTGGCAGCGGATGGGACGGCACGCCGCAGTATCAGGCCGTCAACAGTTGCCTGATCCCGCTGGGGGCAGTGGCCGGACGGCAGATTGTGACAGTGGAAGGGTTGGCGATCGAGCAGAAATCTGCTGTGGAGTTGCATCCTGTTCAAGCGGCGATGGTGCAGACGGGCGGGTCGCAGTGCGGCTACTGCACGCCAGGGTTTGTCATGAGTATGTTTGCGGCCTATTATGACAGCCAGAATGACAGCCAGAATGACGTCCAGGTCGATGATCTGTCGGTGGAAGGAAATTTATGCCGCTGTACCGGATATCTGGCGATTCGGCGGGCGGCTAGGTTGCTGAGCGTGGAGCAAAGAAGCGATCGCTTCACCTCCCAACTAGAGCAGGCCAATCCACAGCTCTGGGGGTTCCACTACAGCACTCTAGAACACCAGTTCCACCGTCCGACACAGCTAGACGAACTGCTGAAATTGCTGGCGCAGCATCCCACCGCCATGCTGGTGGCGGGCGCGACGGATTTGGGGCTAGAGCTGAGCCATCACCGCCAAGATTTTCCGGTGCTGATTTCGCTGGAAGCCGTAGCAGAACTCCAACAGCTACACATCAGCGCAGAACAGGTGGAAATTGGCGCAGCCGTTCCCCTCAGCCACATTGAAGCGCATCTGCACGGCCTATTTCCCAGCCTGGATGAAATGCTGCACTGGTTTGCCGCCCGCCAGGTGCGCAACCGAGCCACGCTGGGCGGCAATATTGGCACCGCCTCGCCCATTGGCGACCTGCCGCCCGTGCTGCTGGCGCTGGATGCAGAATTGCGGCTGGCTAGCCAAACCGGAGAACGCACCCTGCCCCTGGCTAG
>JAYUYI010000416.1:0-1533 GCA_043752545.1 Thermoleptolyngbya sp. | reverse complement strand
TCTGGCCTTATTTCAAGGGAAAACCTTGCTAGCTCAGTCAACGCGCTCCGGACGCCAAACCGAAGCCATTGGTCTTACCCTACAACCCGGTACCTATTTTTTGCGAGTGGCAGCTCGTAGCGGTAGAACCGTCTACAACCTTCAGCTAGCAACCGTTGCGTCAGGAGGGGTGCTGCCGATTGCTCCGAGCCAGTCGTTTTATAGTGATGAATTTGGGTATGAACGGCTACCGGCAAACCCCGATGAGTTAATCTTCCTAAATGCGCAGGTTAGCTCCTTTTTGGGAGATGAGCCGACTTTTTATAATGCGTTAAGTGTGCAATATCCCAGCATTGCTACTACTTTGTATATCAATGCGATCGCCCTAACATCAACGAGAGAATCGGCTGAATTTACCAACGGTCGCCCCGATCGACTGTTTGTCAATAGCCGTAATGAAACCGTATTTATCCCTGGGTTTTCTGGCTTATTTGGCTCTCAGCCCCCGAGCGAAACCATTTATTTTCCCAGATGGTTTTCCTAACCTTGGTTCAGGAGCGCTAAATTAGACAGGAGCACTGACCCTCGATAGGTGATAGCCATGGATGCAAACGAATTAAACGCGATCGCCCAGGCAATGGTTGCCAACGGTAAAGGCATCTTAGCTGCCGATGAAAGCTTCAGCACTGCCAATAAACGTTTTGAGAAACTGGGTATTCCCCAAACCGAAAAGATGCGCCGCGCCTATCGGGAGATGCTATTTACAGCGGCGGGCGTAGGGAATTTTTTTAGTAGCGTCATTTTATTTGATGAAACCATTCGTCAGTCTACGCAAGCTGGCGTTCCGTTCCCGCAGGTACTAAAAGAGGCGGGAATTATTCCGGGTATTAAGGTAGACTTGGGCGCAAAGCCGCTGGCTCTAACGCCGGGGGAGTTGATTACCGAAGGTTTAGATGGACTGCGCGATCGCCTGATTGAATACTACAAATTGGGTGCCCGGTTTGCTAAATGGCGCGCTGTGATTAGTATTGGCAATGATCGTACTCCATCTCAACGGTGTATTGAAACCAATGCCCATGCCCTAGCTCGCTATGCTGCCCTCTGTCAAGAAAATGGCATTGTCCCCATTGTTGAACCCGAAATTTTGATGGACGGCTACCATACCCTAGAGCGTAGTTTTGACGTTCATCAAGCCGTACTAAAAACAGTATTTCAGCAGCTCTATCTCCAGGGCATTGCGTTAGATCAGATGATTCTGAAGCCGAGTATGGTGATTCCAGGTCAACAAAGCCCTGAGCAGGTCAGTGTAGAACAAGTTGCCCATGCCACTGTACGCTGCTTGCTAGATTGTGTGCCTGCTTCAGTACCGGGCTGTGCGTTCTTATCGGGTGGGCAGGGTGATGAACAGGCCACAGCTCACCTGAATGCGATGAATGCACTCTATCGAGGGAAATTGCCCTGGGCGCTGACCTTTTCCTATGGTCGCGCACTTCAGCAAGCCGCCATGCAAACCTGGATGGGTCGAGCCAACCAAGTGGCGGCGGCTCAGCGGAT
>JAYUYI010000415.1:0-4190 GCA_043752545.1 Thermoleptolyngbya sp. | reverse complement strand
ACCTGGAACTGCGCCTTCCGATCACCGTCGGGATCGCTGGAGAAGTGGCGACGACGCGGAAAGCGGTCAATATTCAATACGATTTCTACAAAGATAGCCGCTCTCAAGCGGCGCAAGAACTTGACAAGCAGAATCACTACCGCACCTATACGATGCTGACGATGCCCTTGGTGACCGAGGAGGGCATGACGGCAGAGGGCGTCCCCCAGGAAGGCAGCTTACTGGGGGTGGTGCAACTCATCAATAAACTCAAGCCCACCTGCGATCGCCAGGCCAGTTTGGACGAGCGGATCGATCGCAATGGCTTCACAGACCACGATGAACAGGTGTTTAAGGAGTTTGCTCCGTCGATTCGGCTGATTTTAGAATCGTCGCGCTCGTTCTACAAAGCGACCCAGCAGCAGCGCGCCGCCTCAGCCCTGATGAAGGCGACCCAGTCGCTGAGCCAAAGCAGCTTAGATTTAGAAGAAACCCTGAGCCGCGTGATGAGCGAGGCGCAGGAATTGATGCAGGCCGATCGCAGTACCCTGTGGCTGTTAGATCGCGATCGCCATCAGCTGTGGACAAAGCTGCCGATCGACGGGGTCATGCAGGAACTGCGCCTCCCCATGGATGCGGGCTTTGCGGGCCAGGTGGCCACCAGCGGGGAGCCGCTGCTGATCCCCTACGACCTCTACAATCGCCCCAATTCTGACACGGCCAAAGAAACGGACAAAAAAACGGGCTATCGCACCTGCAGCATGCTATGTATGCCCGTGTTTAATGCCGACGGTGAGCTGATTGCCGTGACTCAACTGGTGAATAAACGGCGGCATGGCGATTATCCTCTCTATAACCCTGTCAACTACCCCGATGCGCCCGAGGTCTGGCGCGCCAGCTTTAACCGCAACGATCAAGAGTTCATGCAGGCGTTTAATATTCAAGCTGGGGTGGCTCTGCAAAACGCCAAGCTGTTCGCGACGGTAAAACAGCAGGAGCAAATGCAGCGCGATATTTTGCGATCGCTGTCAAATGGGGTGATTTCTGCCGATAAAGACGGGCGCATTATTGCTACCAACGAAAGCGCCTGCGAACTGCTAGGTCTAGAAAAAAGCGACTCTTCGCTCCAAGGAAAACACGTCAGTGAGCTAATTCGGCTAGAAAAGGGCGATTTTCCTAAATGGTTTACCGCAGCGCTGGCGGGCAAAGATGAAAAAGGGCGGCAGCAATACTATCCTGATCAAACCCTACAGCCCTTGCACGGCGTTGAGCAGCACAGCATTAACCTGTCGATTAATACCATCGCCAACGCCAACGACAGCAGCTTAGTGTCGGGCGTATTAGTCGTGATGGACGACATCAGCGATGAGAAGCGGCTCAAAAGCACCATGTATCGCTATATGACCCAGGAGCTAGCCGAACAGCTGCTAGAAAACCCAGATGCCGCCAGAATGGGGGGCGATCGCAAAGAAGTCTCCGTCCTGTTCTCCGATATTCGCGGCTACACCAACTTGACCGAAAGCCTCTCGGCTGAGCAGGTGGTGGAGCTGCTAAACCAATACTTCGAGTGCATGGTAGACGTGGTGTTTACCTACAAAGGCACCCTAGACAAATACATTGGCGATGCGATTATGGCCGTCTTTGGGTCGCCGCTGCCGCTAGATGACCACCAGTGGATGGCCTTGCAAACCGCTGTCGAAATGCGGCATCGACTGGTCGCCTTCAACGACGAACGGCTCAGCCGCAACCAGGCTCCAATCCGCATCGGCATTGGGGTCAACTCGGATGTGGTGATTAGCGGCAATATTGGCTCCAGTCGGCGGATGGAGTTCACGGCGATTGGCGATGGCGTCAACCTAAGTTCCCGCTTAGAGAGCGCCAGCAAACAATATGGCACCGACATCATCATCAGCGAGAACACCTACAAACCCTGTGCCGATCGGATTTGGGCGCGAGAACTCGATCGGATCCGGGTCAAGGGCAAAAACCAGCCTGTGAGCATTTATGAACTGGTGGGGCTACATACCGAAACGGTTTCCGATACCAAAAAACAGGTCATTGAGCTGTATAGTCAAGGCCGTGACCACTACCTCAACCGTCGGTTCACCAAAGCCATGGCCGCCTTTGGCACCATCCTCGAAGACCTCGACAACACCGACAAATCGTCTGAACTACACCTGAAGCGGATTAACTACTGGCTGAGCAACCCGCCCAGCGACGAAACTTGGCAAGAAGGCGTCTGGACGCTGACTGACAAGTAAGACAGAAAAAAGAGAAAAGGAGAAAAAGAGAAAAGGAGACAAGAAGACAGACTAAATCCAGAGATGCCGCCATGACGATCACAACGGCCAAATGGACACTCGAAGATTACCACCGAATGATTGAGGTGGGCCTATTAGAAAACCGCCGGGTTGAGCTGTTGAATGGGGAAATTATTGAGCTGTCACCGGAGGGGCCTGAACATGCCCAGCAAAATACTAATGCGGCTGATTATTTGACAGGGGTATTGGGCGATCGCGCTGTGGTTCGTGATGCTAAACCGATTACGCTACCGGAAAATGGTTCAGAACCCGAGCCAGACTTAGCGATTGTAGAACCGCGCCGCACCCTCTACCACACCCGTCATCCCTATCCCGAAAATATTTTTTGGCTGATAGAGTTTTCCAACACCAGCCTGATTAAGGATTTACAGGTGAAGCGAAAGACCTATGCTGCTGCCGAAGTCCAAGAATGTTGGGTCGTCAACTTAACTAGTCGGCAGATCAGCGTGTTCCGTGACCCTGTAGATGGCGACTACCGCACAGAAAAAACATTTCAAACTGGAACGATTAGCCCTCTGGCATTTCCCGATCTGGCAATTTCTGTGCAGCGCTTACTAGCGAAATAGAGTATTACGCGATGTGCAACTTTACCGTTGAAACCTTTGATTTGCCGTGGGGTGGGCATCTTGTCCGCCTAGGCTAGACGGGCGAGACGCCCATCCCACAAGACATTAGATCAAAGCTGCACATCGCCGTGAATCAAGAGAGAAGTAAAGCAACGGGTAGTGAATTGAGCGATCGCATCCCAGCCATCACCTAATTAGCTATGGCCTAATAGGCTCCAGCCGCCAGCCACGAAATGGCCACGCCCAAAATGCAGCCGGCAATGACCTGCACCGGGGTATGCCCCAGCAGCTCTTTGAGTCGATCTTCGTGAAAAGAGGCATCGTGGAAGAATTCTTCCATCATTTGGTTGAGCACACGAGCCTGTTTCCCGGCGGCTTGGCGCACACCCGCTGCATCGTACATCACAATCACGGCAAAGATGGCCGCGATCGCAAATTCGGGAGTTTCCCAGCCCACGGTCTGGCCAACCCCCGTTGCTAGAGCCGTCACGAAGGCCGAGTGGGCACTGGGCATCCCGCCGGTTTCAAACAGGGTGCGCACCGTGACTTTGCCATGCCGCACCAATTCCACCACCAGCTTGAGCACTTGGGCAATCAGGCAGGCCGCGATCGCCACCAGCAAGACCGTGTTATGAAAAACGTTGGCGAAATCCTGCATAGGTCACCCCTAATGAGTGCGGGCGGTGATGTAGTCGGCGATCGCCAACAGGGGCTGAGCGCGATCGCCATAGGGAGCCAGTTGAGCCTTGGCATTGGCCACTAACTGGTCAGCCTGCCGCTTCGATTCTTCAATGCCCCAAAAGCTAGGATAAGTTGCTTTCTGTGCCTGCAAATCTTTGCCTGCCGACTTGCCTAGCTCTTCCGACGTGGCTGTAACATCTAGCACATCGTCCACAATCTGGAAGGCCAGACCAATGTCTTGCGCATAGCGCGACAGGGGTTGGCGATCGCCAACCGACACGCCCGCCAAAATTGCGCCAGAAATGACGCAGGCTTCCAGCAAGGCTCCCGTTTTGTGGCGGTGAATGTAGGACAAGGTTTCGAGCGTCACATCCGACTTGCCTTCAGACTCCAAATCTACCGCTTGGCCGCCGACTAGCCCCGCTGCCCCAACCGCCTGTGCCAGCTGCGCCACCACCCGAAGCGTGCGCTCGGCAGGCACATTTTGGGTCTGCGCCGCCACATGCTCAAAGGCGTAGGCCAACAGCCCATCCCCAGCCAAAATGGCAATATCGTCGCCATAGACTTTGTGGTTGGTCAACTTGCCGCGACGATAATCGTCGTTATCCATGGCGGGCAAGTCATCGTGAACCAGCGACATGGT